>DASUUK010000011.1 GCA_036374135.1 Euzebyales bacterium | reverse complement strand
TGCTCGGCGATCGGGCCGAGCGACAGGACCGGGAAGTACGTCAGACCCACGAGGATGAGGGTCACGCCGAGCAGGAGGATCCCGAACGTGGCACCGTCGGTCGGGAAGGTGCCGGTCGACGCGGGCACCGGCTGCTTGCGCACCAAGGAGCCGGCGACGGCCAGCGCGGGCACGATCAGCAACCACCGACCGAAGACGAACGCAATCCCCTGCGTGCTGTTGAACCACGGTGTGTTCGACGACAGCCCGACGAACGCCGAGCCGTTGTTGTTCCCCGGAGACGCGAAGCCATAGAGCACCTCGGTCAAACCGTGCGGGCCCGGCGCGTTGCCGGCCTGTGCGACCGCCGACGGCAACAGCACACTGGCAGCGGTAAACACCAGCACCACCAGCGGCACGGCCAGGATGTACAGCGTCACGACCTTCATCTCGCCGGGCTCGATCTTCTTGCCGAGGAACTCCGGCGTCCGGCCGACCATCAGCCCGGCGATGAAGACCGACAGGATCGCGAGGATCAACAGGCCCATCAGGCCGACGCCGACGCCGCCGGGACTGACCTCGCCGAGCAGCATGTTCAGCGTCGTCACGCCACCGCCAAGAGGCGTGTAGCTGTCGTGCATCGAGTTGACCGAGCCGTTGGAGGTGCCCGTGGTCGTCGCTGCCCACAGGGCGCTGGCGGCCGGCCCGAAGCGCACCTCCTTGCCCTCCATGTTCCCGCCGGCCTGCAACTCCGTCGCGGCCTGGTCGACGCCGAGCGCGGTCAGCCTGGGGTTGCCCTGCGCTTCGAAGACCATGGCGGCGACCGCGGAGCCGGCCCAGAGGATGAACATGACCGCGAACAGGACCCATCCCTGCCGGCGGTTGCCGATCATGCGACCGAAGGTGGCGGTCAGCGCGAACGGGATAACCCCGATGGCGACCAGTTCGACGAGGTTGACCAACGGCGTGGAGTTCTCGTACGGCACGGCCGAGTTGGACCCGAAGAACCCGCCGCCGTTGGTGCCGAGCTGCTTGATCGCGATCTGGCTGGCGACCGGGCCGCCCGGTAGCGTCTGCCGCCCGCCTTCGAGCGTCGTCGCCTGCGTGAAGCCGTCGAGGTTCTGGATGACGCCCCGGCTGACGAGCACCAGCGCGACGACGAAGGACAGCGGCAGCAGGATCCGCGTCGTGGTACGGACCAGGTCGACCCAGAAGTTGCCGACCGTGTCGCTCCGCGTCCGCGCAAGCCCGCGGATGACCGCGGCGAGCACCGCCATCCCGGCGGCGGCCGACACGAAGTTCTGCACCGTCAGACCCGTCATCTGGGTGAGATGGCTCAGCGTCGCCTCGCCCGAGTAGTTCTGCCAGTTGGTGTTCGACGTGAAGCTCATCGCCGTGTTGAACGCCAGATCCGGGGACACGCCCGACATGTCCGTCGGGTTGAGCGGCAGCAGGCCCTGCAGCCGCTGGATCGCGTACAGCGCGAGCCACGACATGAGGCTGAACGCGACGAACGACAGCGCGTAGGTCGTCGACCGCTGCTCACGCGAGGCATCGATGCCGCAGAGGCGGTAGATCATGCGATCAACCGGCCCGAAGATGCGCTCGCCGGGTGCCCGCCCGCCGCCGTAGACACGCGCCATGTAGGCGCCCAACGGCGGCGTGAGCACCACGAACAGTCCGGCCACGACGGCGAACTGCAGCCAGTTGTGTACCTGCATGTCACGTCCTCACGTGGCCAATTGGTGGCGTCGAAGCGACGTCACCCCATGCGGTCGGGGAACAGCAGGGCCGCGACGAGGTACGTCATGACGCCTACGGCGAACACGAGTCCGAGCACGTTTTCGATGGTCACCGGCGGTCACCGTTCGTTCCGCCCCGCCACGCCGCAGAGTCGTCCACGAGGTGCGCGCACGCACGGACGTACAGCGCGGACAGCGCGAACAACGCGATCGCCACAACGACGAACACGAGATCATCCATCAGCGTCAACTCCTTGTCTGAGCCGCCACCAGCAGGCGCGACCCGAACTTCCGGTCCGGTCATCTCACCGCGCGGGCGACGCCTTCGATGGCGGCACCGGAGGGGCCTGCGCCGAGAGGCGGTCGGTGATGCCCGCGCTGACGCCGCGCACGAGGCTGCGTGCTGACCACATGCGCACCCCGAACAGGCCCGACACCACTGACCGGCCTTTGAATCTGATCCGCGGGCGCGGATCGCCCCACAGCGTCAGCTCCCCCTCGACCACCGGCAGCAGCCAGGCCATGCCGAACGGACGTTCCAGGAACTCGATCCGGAGGCTGCGTGTGGCCGTGTCGCCGCGCATCCACGGGGGGCCGACCGTGTACTGCAGGGTCACGTTGGCGCCGAGGAACCGCGTGCGCATGTGGAAGGTCGACCCGCCGTGCATGGTCAGTCGTCCCGGCAGCCAGTCCGCGGGGTCGCCCCGGAAGTGATGCTGGGTCTCTGGCGGGTACGCCGACAGCGCGTGTTCGGTGACGATGTGTCGATGGGCGACGAACAGGTGGTCGGTCATGACGGGTCTCCTGCAGTGCGGCGGTCGATGGCAAGTGCCAGCTGGGCGGTGAACGCCATCAGCACCCTGCTGTCGTCGGCGGGTGTCCGCGGCCCGACGAGCGCGAGGTAGCGATCGGGTCCGATCGCGAGCGCGTCGGTGGCGTCCGCCGGCCGCTGTGGCACCGGGCCACCGGTGGCGTGCTCGACGGCCCACGTGTCGCCGTCGCGGCGCAGGATCGCGACCGCGTCGAGGTCGAACGCGGCGCGTAGGTCGTGCAGCAGGCGGGGCAGCGGGTCGCGGCTGGTCAGCACGGCGGTGGCGAGGTGTGCGAGTGCGGTGGCCTCCGCCCGGGCGCGGGCGGCTTCCGCCGCGCGTCGCGCCGCGGTGTCGACGAGCACACTGACGGTCACCGCCACGACGGCAAAGACGACCATCGCGATAATGACGTTGACATCTTCGATGACCCACTCGAAGTAGGGGCGGGTGAAGAAGTAGTCACCCAGCGCGAAGCCGCCGGCGGCGGCGAGCAGCCCGGGTCCGCGCCCGCCGACGGCGGTGACCGCGACGGTCAATGCGAGGTACAGCAGGAGCACCGTCGACAGGTGCACCGACTCCCGAAGTGCCGCCAGGGCGAGCGTCAGCAGGGGGATGGCGACCACGACCGCGGCGTAGCCGGCTGCCTGCCGCGTACGTGGAAGTCGGGTCGATCGCAGGTTGCTGCCGGCGGCCCGGGGCGCGGACGGGATGTCGGGTTCGCGTCCGGAGGGGGCGACGATGTACAGGTCGAGGCCGCGGACGCCGGCGGTCGGGACGTCGAGGACGGGCTGTCCCTCGACGGTGCCGCGTTGCACGACCAAGTGGGCGCCTTCGGCCTCGGCGATCCGTGCCAGCGCCCATCCTGGGTCGTCGTCAACGACCTCCACGATGTCCGCGTCGAGGGCTTCGAGCTGCCGCCGCCGGTCGTGCAACGCCGGATCGTCGGTGTCGCCTGTGATCAATGTGACGTTGGCGCCGACCAGGTGCACGCCGGTGGCATGCGCGAGATCGGCCGCACGGCTGATCGTGTCACACGCGTCGCGGGTGGTGTCGAACGCCACTACGATGCGTCCCGGCCCCGCGGCGTCATGGACGTCGTGGTCGGCGTGGTGCTGCGGACGGGGACGTTGGGCCCATTGCTGCGCCATGGCGACGGGCCGATCGGCGCTGTCACCCGCGACGACTGCGACGTCGTCGGCCTCCAGCAGCGCGCGGTCGGGGACGGTCGACCGCGGCGGCGGCGATGGAGACAGGGCGTGCGCCAGCGATGCGATCTCGCGAGCGCGGATGGTGCTGATGACGTCGATGCCCAGGGATCGGATCGCCTCGACGTCGGGAATCCGCTCGGCGTCGTGCGGCGTGAGCCGGGCGAGGTCGTCGAGGAGCACCACGTCGGGGTGTCGATCGCGGATGGACTCGACATCCACGCTGGCAGCTCCGCCTGATCGCGGGACGAGGGGCAGCACGGGCATCCCGTCGAGTCCCGCGGCCTCCGGCTGAGGCGGCTCGAAGCACCCGACGATGACAGCGGCGCCCGCCTCGCGTCGTTCGCGACCCGCGGAGAGCAGTGCGCGTCGCAGCGCGGCGTCATCGTCGACGCCGAGCAGGATGCGCCACCCGCCACGTCGTGGCTTGTCACGGCTGTCCACCGAACACCACCCGATCAGTCCGAGCGTCCTCGGTGACAGGGTCGTCCGCGCAGCACGCGGGCACCGCCGAGAACTCGTTAAGGAGGCCCGAGAGGGCGTGAAGATCTCGTTAAGGTCCGCGCTCCCAAGGCGTGAAGTCGCACGCTGACGAACACACCGTCTTCCCCGTCCAGGGAGTTACCGTGGTTGATCGCGGACGTCGTGCAGGTATCCACCGGGCACGGTCGGTGACGCCTGGCAGGCCCGGTGGTCGGTGACGTCGTGTTGGGGTTCGCCGCCACGGCGGTCGCCGACGGCGGCCACCACGACGGTCAGCGCCAGGTAGGGCAGCTGCGCGGTCGACAGTTCGACCTCGGCGCCCAACGACCGGAACACGCCCGTCAGCACGGCGAGCCCGACCACCCGAGCGCCGCGCCGGGACGCTGCGGACGCGTCAACACCGGCGCACCCGGCGCTAAGAACGCGTTAAGCGCCGGAGGCGCGACGGTTCCGGGCATACCGTTCCGCACGGTCCCGGCCGTCGCCGTCGATCCCGTCACGGTAACGACCCGGGACCGCGACGAGCAGCGCCCGACCACCACGTGGTGCACGGACGCCGACCCGGACGAGGAGTGAGCGACGGTGTCCGCCCTGAAACGCCTGTTGCTCGGCCGCCCCCTGGCGACGCACGAGGAGCACCAGCAGCGGCTGCCCAAGCGCCTGGGCCTGGCCGTGTTCGCCTCCGACGCGATCTCGTCGACGGCCTACGCGACCGAGGAGATCCTGCTCATCCTCGTGCCGGTCGCCGGCATGGCCGCGCTGCACCTGCTCCTGCCGATCTCGGGGGTGGTGGTGGTCGTGCTGGCCATCGTGGCGGTCAGCTACCGCCAGACCATCTACGCGTATCCCAACGGCGGTGGCGCGTACATCGTCGCGCGGGACAACCTGGGAGCACGCGCCTCCCTCGTCGCCGGGGCATCGCTACTCGTCGACTACACCCTCACCGTCGCGGTGTCGGTCTCGGCCGGTGTCGCCGCCGTCGTGTCGGCGTACCCGACGCTACGCGGCCACGAGGTGGCGATCGCGGTGTCCGTCGTAGCGTTCATGACGCTGGCCAACCTGCGGGGCGCCAAGGAGTCCGGGACGCTGTTCGCCATCCCCACCTACCTGTACATCGTCGGGCTCGCCCTGCTCATCGGCGTGGGGTTGTGGCGGCTGTCCACCGGGGACCTCGCGCCGTTGCCGGTCGACGAGGCCGACCTCGCCGAGCTCGGCGGCGGCCACGGAGGGCTCGTCGGCGTCGCCGGCGCGCTGCTGCTTGCGCGGGCGTTCTCGTCGGGTGCGGTCGCGTTGACCGGTACCGAGGCGATCACCAACGGCATCCAGGCGTTCCGCCCACCCGAGTCGCGCAACGCCGCCACGACGCTGGTGATGATGGCGACGATCCTCGGCGGGTTCTTCTTCGGCCTGTCGCTGCTGGCCGACCGGCTGCGGCCCACGGTCAGCGAGCACGAGACGCTGCTGTCGATCATGGGCGGTGCCGTGTTCGGGCGCGGCACCGCGCTGTACCTGTTCATCCAGCTGACGACGATGGCGATCCTGTTCCTCGCTGCGAACACCGCGTTCGCCGACTTCCCACGGCTGTCGTCGATCATCGCCGCCGACGGCTACCTGCCACGCCAGCTGGCGCACCGCGGCGACCGGCTGGTGTTCTCCAACGGCGTCGTCGTGCTCGCCGTCACCGCATGTCTGCTGCTGGCCGCCTTCGGAGGGAGCACGACCGCGCTGATCCCGCTGTACGCCGTCGGGGTGTTCACCGGCTTTACGATCTCCCAGATCGGGATGGTCCGCCACCACGCCCGCGAGCGCGAGCGCGGGTGGCGCCGCGGGCAGGTCATCAACGGTGTCGGCGCAGTCGCGACCGCACTCGTGCTGGTGGTCGTGGTGGTGTCGAAGTTCACCACCGGCGCGTGGATCCCCGCGATCGTGATCCCGGCCATCGTCCTGCTGTTCCGCGCGATCCGCCGTCACTACGACCACGTCGGTCGGCAGCTGCGCATCCCCGAGGGGTGGGAGCAGATCGAACGGGTCCACCTCGTGGTGCTGCTGGTCGGCGGTGTCCATCGTGGGACGCTGGAAGCGCTGGCCTACGCGCGGGGGCTGCAGCCGGACCGGTTGGTCGCCGTGCATGTGGCGTCCGACGAGGCCAGCGCCGAGAAGGTGCGGCGCCGATGGGCACGCACGGGAACCGGTGTCGACCTCACCGTCGTGACCGACCACTACCGCAGACTGTACGAACCGGTCATGAAGATCATCAACGAGGTCGACGACCACGACCAGCACAGCCACCTGACCGTCGTGATCCCCGAGTTCACCACCCGCCACTGGTGGGACGCGCTGCTGCACAACCAGTCGGCATGGCTGCTCAAGGCAGAACTGGCG
>DASUUK010000010.1 GCA_036374135.1 Euzebyales bacterium | reverse complement strand
CGTGGGCGCTGATGCCAGCGCCCACGCCCGGTTCCTCGTTTCCCCATGACGCGCGGGACCGCCCCGACCACGAGGTGACCTACTGAGCCGACGAATGCTCGCGGGAGCGATCACGGCAGCCGTGGTGACCGCCGTCGTCGCGATGGTGCTGACGCTCCTGACGGCGCGGCACGCGTCGCCGGTGGCCACCACCGTGTCTCGGAGCGCCTCGCCGACATCGCCGGAGCCGTCACCGCCCGCGCCCGACCCGTCCCCCGAACCCTCCGTGCCCAGCGTGGCGACGGCGTCCGAATCGCCGAGCCCGCCGAAGATCGCGACCTCCTCGGCACGACTCGAGGACGTGCAGACCGAGCAGATCATCCCGACGAGCCTGACCGTCGACGCGATGGGTGTGGCCGGATCGCCGATCGACCCGGTCGGCGTCGATCCCGACGGCAAGATGACGGTTCCCGTCGACATCTCACGCATCGGCTGGTACGAGTACGGGCCCGCGCCGGGTGACGACGCCGGTTCAGCGGTGCTCACGGCGCACATCGACAGCCGCACGCAGGGCAAGGGCGTCTTCTACCACCTCGATGCGCTCGAGGCAGGCGCTATCGTCGAGGTGGACATGAGCGACGGCACCACGCGCGCCTTCGTGGTCGACGAGATCCGTCAGATCCCCAAGGTGGACCTGCCGACAGGGGACATCTTCCGCCGTGACGGAGACCCGCGCCTGGCGCTGATCACGTGCGGCGGCGAGTTCGATCCGTCCAGCCGCCACTACCGCGACAACATCGTCGTGTTCGCCACGCCGACCGGCTGAGCGAGCGATGATCGACGGCCGGCGGGGTTCCGCAAGGGACGGACGGCTGCACCCACGGACGCCGCTGGAGGCCGATGTCGAGTCGCGGTTCGGCAGCGACGACCCGGCCGTCCTGCGCGCCGCGTTCGACATCTGCGGCGGCGCGGTGCTGGCCTACGGCCAACGGCTGTTGCCGTCCAACGAGGATGCCGAGGATCTCGTGCAGCAGGTCTTCGTCGCAGCGTGGCGGCAGCGCCGCAGGTACGACCCGGAGCGCGCGAGCCTGCTGTCATGGCTGCTGGGCATCGCCCGGTTCAAGGCGATCGACCGACTGCGACGCCTCGAACGTGAGCGCAGGACGGTCATGGAGGACCGCACCAGCATCGTCGACGAGGCCTCGACGACCGCCGACCGCCTGCTGGTCGCCGAGGCACTCAGCTGGCTGCGTCCCGAGCAGCAACTCGTCCTCGAACTGGCCTTCTACCATGATCTGACGCACCAGCAGATCTCCGACAAGCTCGGCATGCCGCTGGGCACCGTCAAGAGCCACGTTCGTCGTGGCATGCAGCGGCTGCGACGCTTCCTCGACGACGAAACGGACGGCCCGTGACGCGCATGCAGCAACGTGGCGACACGTCCGCGGAGACCGCGGCGGCGATCAGACGATGATGGACCACCTGCACCCGGACCAGTTGGCCGCGATCGCGGTCGACCCGGAGTCGATCGACTCCGGAGACGTCGAGCATCTGGACGACTGCGCACGGTGTGCCCGCGAGGTCGAGGTGCTGCGCAACGTGTCGGAGCGCGCTCGACACGCCGAGCCCGACGACATGCCACCCGCGCCACCCGAGGCGATCTGGGATCGGGTCGTGCGCGAGTTGAGTGACGTCGGCGAGATCCCGGTACCGACCGCCGCCGAACTTCGACAGTCCGCGTGGCGACAGCCCTGGGCCGCCGCGGCCGCGCTCGTCCTCGTCGTCGTGCTGGCCGCGGCAGCGCTCCTGCCGATGATGGGCGACGGGGGCGCCGACGGCGGTGATGTGGTCGCGGAGGCGACGCTCGAGCCGCTCGCCGAGATCGACGGGGGCTCGGCGGTGCTCACCGCCGAGGGCGACCAGCGTGCGTTGCGGGTCGATACGGTGACCCTGCCCGCGATCGACGGCTACTACGAGCTGTGGCTGCTCGCGGCGGACGGTACCGAGATGGTGTCACTCGGTCCGATCGACGCCGGGCGTGTCTACCAGGTCCCGGCAGCGGTCGACGTGGACGTGTTCTCGGTGGTCGACATCTCACGTGAACCAGCCGACGGTGATCCCACGCACTCCACCGACAGCGTCCTGCGCGGAGGTCTCGAACCGTTGACCTGACCGCTCAGCGCCAATCCAACATCGCGGCCGTGACGGGCACGAACTTCGCGGAGCCTGGTTCCACGAAACACGCGCAGGACCGCCACCGCCGCCACCCTTCCCTCAGCGCCAATCCAGCATCGCGGCGGTGACGGGCACGAACTTCGCGGGCGCGAGGTTGTCGTCGATCGGCAGCACCCCGTCGGTGCGACCGCGCACCTGCGCGACCGGCAGGGCGGGGTCGTTGACGTCGGCGATCGACAGCGCCGGCACACCTGCGGCGATCGCGGCACCCGCCATGCCGTGGTCACCCACCACCAGGTCCACGGTCCCGACGTCCAGCGCCCCGAGCATCGCTTCCATGAAGACGCTGCGGTGCGTGTGGCGCAGCGATCCGCCGTCGTACACGCACGCGACACCGTCGAGGAAGCGGATGCCGAGCTGCCGCCCCGTACGGTCCCAGTCGACCCACTCGTCGTCCAGTGGCGAAAGCAGCAGACTTCCGTGCTGCTGCAACGCACGCGCCAGCGCCTGGTAATGGGCGAGCAGCCCTGTGGGATGCCCGGTGGCGAACAACGCGCGCACACCGCCCGACCCGGCGGCCTGGCGCAGCCGGCGACGGTGCACCGCGATGCCACGGAGCGCGGCGTCGGGATCGATCCATCCCGGGCCGTCCGGATCGTCGGCGTCGAGCGGGTCACTGCCGCAGATCACGCGCACGGCGTCGATGGCGTCCTGCGCTGTGATCTCCCGCCAGTCGTCGAGACCGAATGTGTAGTTGTCGTGGCCGCGGGCCATCCGGTGACAGTTGTTGATCGTGCTTCGCGGGCTCGTCTGGACCTCGCCGGCCAGCTGCGCGTGCACCAGATGGTCGGCCAGCTCCGTCGTGAGCTCGGTGGTCATCGGCGTCCCCGTCGCGTCGGTCGAGCATCGCACGCCGGCGGCCGCCCGTTCGTCCCGGGACCGGCGCCGACTGCTGCCAGAGTGCCGCACGGCCCCGACCGGCGCCGCTCAGGTGTGCCGCTCGAGGTGGTCGAAGGCCGTCCGTCGCAGGCGCTCGACCGCGTCGTCGGCTGCGTGGCGCACCCGCTCCTCCCGTTCGGGTAGCAGCATCACCTGGCGATCGTGGAAGGTCGGCGGCGGCCGCACGCCCGCCGCCGCCTCCGCCTCGTGCAACCAGCCCCACGGCACCTCGTGCGGCAGGTCGCCGCCACACAGCTCGGCGAAGTAGATCGTCCAGGCACGCGGCACCACAGTCGCCAGCTGGTAGCCACCACCCCCCAGCGCGACCCACCGACCATGCGCGTGGCGGTGGGCGAGGTCGTGCAATCGTGTCGCGACGCTCATGTAGTCGTCGGTGATCAGGCCGAGGTGCGCCAGCGGATCGGTCGCGTGGGTGTCACACCCGAGCTGCGTGACCAGCGCGTCGGGAGCGAAGGCGTCCAGCGCGTCGGGCACCACCGCGTCGAACGCCGACAACCAGATGTCACCGGTCGTGGCCGGCTCGAGCGGCACGTTGAGCGCGGTCCCGCGCGCGTCACCCTCTCCGATCTCATCGGTGAACCCGGTGCCGGGGAACAGATAGCGACCGGACTCGTGCAAGCTGATCGTCAGGACCCGCGGGTTGTCGTAGTAGTAGGCCTGGACACCATCGCCGTGGTGGGTGTCGACGTCGACGTAACCGACGCGGCCGGCGCCGTTGGCCAGCAGCCACTCGATGGCCGCGACGGGGTCGTCATAGATGCAGAACCCCGATGCGCGGCCGCGCATCGCGTGGTGCAGGCCCCCGGCGGGATTGAAGGCATGCGCGACGCGCCCCGTCCACACGTTCTCGGCGGCGGCGACGGACGCACCGCAGACCTCGAGCGACGCGTCGTGCATGCCGGCGAAGGTCGGGTTGTCGCCCCATCCCAGTCCGAATTCGAACCCGGCGCCGCTGTGGGGGTCCTCGGATGCCGCCATCACGGCCTCGACATAGGGAGCGTCGTGGATGGTCAGGACGTCGTCGGTCGTGAACGCCGCCCTGGGCAGCACCTCGACGCCGTCGGCATCGACGAGGCCACATGCGCGGATCAGTGCCACCGTCAGCTTCACGCGGATGGGATTGAGCGGGTGGTCAGGCCCGAAGTCGTAGTGCAGGTCGTCGTCGCCCCAGATGAGTGCGGTCGTCATCAGGCCTCCTCGCTGGACACGGCGTCGCCCATTGTTGCCGGTGCCGTCAACCCCCACCTGCGTGCCGACCCGCCCCGCCCCACGGGGGCGCGCTGCCACGGCCAGGTGGGCCGCTCACTCGCGGCGCAGGGCGGCGACCGGGTCCATGCGCCCCGCCCGTCGCGCGGGGAACACCCCGAAGATCACACCCACGGCGACGCTCACCCCGAACGCCAGTGCCACGCTCCACCACGTCACCTCGGCGGGCACCGGTGTGAAGCGCTCGGCCACATAGGACAACCCCACCCCACCCGCCACACCGAGCACGCCGCCGATGCCGCACAGCACGATCGCCTCGACGAGGAACTGTCGGGTGATCTCGCTCGTGCGTGCCCCCAGCGCCTTGCGCAAGCCGATCTCGCGGGTCCGCTCGCTGACCGAGACCAACATGATGTTGCTCACACCGATGCCGCCCACGAGCAGGCTGATGCCCGCGATCGCGGCCAGCACCAGGGTCAGCGTGTCGAGGATGCGGCCGGCCACGCCGAGGATCTCATCCTGGGACAGGATCGAGAACTCGTCGGGTTCGAACCGCTCGGAGAGCACCCGCTCGATGGTCGCCGTCACGTCGTCGAGACCGTCGCGGTCGTCGGCCCGGACGAACAGCGTGTCGATCGTGCGGATGCCGAACAGCCGCTGGGCAGCGGTCAGCGGCACGTACACCTGGCTGTCACGGTCGACGCCGAGCGCCGAGCCCAGTGGCTCGACGGTGCCGATCACGCGGAAGCGCAGGCCGCCGACCGTGATCTGCCGCGCGATCGGGTCGATCCCGCCGAACAGGCCGTCGGCGGCGGTGGCACCGAGCACAGCGACGCGGCGCGCCGTGGCCAGGTCCGACTCGTTCAGGAACTCGCCGCGCGCGATCGGTCGGTTGACCACGTCGTCGAAGTCAGCGGTCACGCCGATGACGCTGGTGAACGCAGCGCCCGTGTCGCTGCGCACCCGTTCGCCGCTGGCGATCGAGCCGGTGACCCGCGCCCGGTCACGCAGCTGGCGCGACAGCGATTCGATGTCCTCGAGCGTGAACTGGCTGCGGGTGGGCGCCTGGCCGAACTCGAAGCTGCCCGGCGCGACGAGCAGCAGGTTCGATCCCAGATCCTCGACGCCGGCCGTCACGACCGCGCGCGCCCCGGAGCCGACCGCGACGAGCAGCACGACCGACAGCACGCCGATGACGACCCCGAGCACCGTCAGCCCCGAACGCAGGCGGTTGGCGCGGATCGCTGTCAGCGCCACGCGCATCGACTCGATGAAGGTCATGGCGCGTCGCCAGCGTCGTCGAACTCGATCAGGCCGTCGCGCAGCCGGATCTGACGCGGCGCCCGGCCGGCGACCTCCGGATCGTGGGTGATGACGATCAGTGCGGTCCCCCGCTCGGCGTTCAGCTGCTCGAGCAGCTGCATCACGGCGTCGCCGGTCGCGGTGTCGAGGTTGCCGGTCGGCTCGTCGGCGAGCAGCAGGCGCGGACCGGTGACCAGCGCGCGGGCCATGGCGACCCGCTGCTGCTCGCCTCCCGACAGCTCGGTGGGATGGTGATCGAGGCGGTGACCCAGGCCGACAGCGACCAACGCGTCGCGGGCGCGGTCGACGCGCTCACCGCGCGGCAGGCCCGCGTACACCAGCGGCAGTGCGACGTTGTCGATCGCCGACGTGCGCGCGAGCAGGTGGAACTGCTGGAACACGAAGCCGATCCTGCTGTTGCGCAGGCGAGCGAGCTGCGCGTCCGACAGCGATGCGACGTCGCGCCCCTCCAGCCGGACCGATCCGCTGGTCGGCCGATCGAGCGCGCCCAACAGGTTCAGCAGTGTCGACTTGCCGGAGCCGCTCGGCCCGACGATCGCCACGAACGCGCCCGGGGGGATCTCGAACGACACACCCCGCAACGCCGGCACACCGTCGTCGCGTGAGCCGAGACGGTACGAGCGCGTCACGTTGTCGACCGCCACCGCCGGAGTCACGGGCGGCGCCTCAGCGCTCGCTGGCGGACGCATCGGTGACGCGGACGGCATCGCCGTCGAGCAGGTCTTCGTACCCGGACACGATCACGGGGTCGTCCGTGCTCAGCTGCGACGACGTCACGGCCGCCCGCTCCTCACCGAGCGCGTCGACGTCCACGCGGACCAGCTCTGCACGACCGTCCCGGACGATGAACACCGCCTGTCCCCCGTCGCGGCGCACGATCGAACGGGCCGGCACAACCTGATCGGACGTGACCGTGTCGGTGACGATCTCGGCGCTCGCCGTCATGCCCAGGCGGGGGCGCCTGCGCTGCTCGTCAGGGACGTCGAGCAACCGGATGCGCACCGGATACGACACGCCGCCGGTCGTGCCGGTCTGTGCCTCGATGGCCACGCTGGTCACCTCGCCGTCGAACGCCCGGTCGGGGAACGCGTCGAGCAGCACCTCCGCCCGCTGCCCGGCCTGCAACGCGGGCGCGTCGATCTCGTCGACGTCCGCCTGCACGTACAGCTGCCGGGTGTTGAACACGGTGAACACTGTTTGTCCCGGCGCGACCTCGCTGCCGACCTGCAGCCTGCCACCCTGCGCGGCGGACGCGGCGCCCAGACCACCCGCGAGCGCCTCCGCGGCACCATTCCCCAGCTCGTCGGGAACGACCGGCGTGGTGCTGGTGGCGGCGCGCCCGAGTTCGACGACCCCGTCGATCGGCGCGAACAGGTCGAGGTCCTCGGCCTGCGCCTCGGCCGCGTCGGCGGCGCCCGCCGCCTGCGCGGCCTGTCCGGCGGTGGCCTGCGCGAGCGCCTGGTTCAGTGCGTCTGCGAAGGACGCGGCGACGGCGTTCTGCTGCTGTGCCGCCGCCCGACCGGTCGCGAGCAGCGCGTCGCGCACGTCGTGGTAGGTCTCCTCGAGCATGGCAACGGTCTGCTGCGCGGCCTGCCGCGCAGCAGGGTCGTCGATGGCCGCCGCCCGACGGCGTGCGGCCGCGAGGTCAGGGCCCACATCGGCGTCGAGGTCGGCGACCGACTGGCGCGAGGCCGCCACGGCGGCGTCTCCGGGCGGGTCGATGCGCACGCCGGACCGCGACGCGTCCAGAGCTGCCTGTGCCGCCTGCGCCTGTTCGAGCGCCAACTCGACGTCGTCGTTGACGAGGCGCACCACCAGCTCGCCCGCGGCGACCCGGCGGCCGTCACGCCGTCGGATCTCCGCGACCACGCCGGGCGCCGATGCCGCGACGTCCTGTCGGTTGGCGGCCTGCACGACTGCAGGCGCGGAGATCGTCTCGGTCACATCACCGACGGACACGGTGGTGACCTCGACCACCGGCGTGTCGTCGGCTGAGCAGCCGCCGAGCAGCACGACCGCGACCGCGGCACACAACAGCCGACGCCCGCTCGGCGATCCGGCGACGTCCACCGCGCTACGGTCCTTCCGACGATGCCCTGCCGGTGCGCCACTGTAGGTCGGCGCGTAAGCGGTTGCGGGCGAGGCCGTCCGAACGTTGCGGGACCGCCTACCGGCCGCCGCCAAATGCCCCTATCATCCATCCGGCGGCATCTGCTACCGTTGTCATACCGCCCGGTGCCCGCGGCCGTTGCGCAGTCCGCAACCTTGGGAGCGAGGGCTGTGCCGCGTTGACGAGCCGCGCGCGACGCGGTCACAGCGGACAGGAGGGACGACGCAGACGATGAGCTTCATCGAGTACCTGACCGCACCCGGCACCATTGACGTCCTGATCGAGCAGTCGCTCGAGCACATCTGGCTGGTCGTCGTCCCCATTGTGCTGGCGACGATCATCGCCATGGTGCTCGGGATCATCGCCCACCGGTCCTCGTTGCTGCGTGGGCCGATCATGAACACGACGTCACTCATCCTGACGATCCCGTCGCTCGCGTTGTTCGCCGCCCTGATCCCCTACCTCGGCATCGGCAACCGCCCGGTGATCGTCGCGCTGACCGGGTATGCACTGCTGCCGATCGCGCGCAACACGCTCGCGGGCCTGCAGTCGGTCGACCCCGCGATGATCGAGTCGGCACGCGGCATGGGCATGGGCAACGCCCAGCGCCTGCTGCAGATGGAGCTGCCCGTCGCCTGGCCGGTCATCCTGACCGGGATCCGGGTCGCCACGCAGCTGACCGTCGGCATCGCCGCGGTCGCCGCCCTGATCGGCGGCGGCGGCCTGGGCAATGAGATCTACAACGGCATCCGGCGGATCGGCAGCGTCGGAGCGACCGAGTCCATCTTCGGCGGCACGTTGGCCATCCTCATCCTCGCCCTGCTGTTCGACGCTCTGTACCAGGTCATCGGACGGCTGACCACGTCGAAAGGACTGCAGTGACACATCAGGTGGAGCGGCCGGCCCGGGCGTCGAGACAGAAGGTGGATGCGACGTGAGCGAGTACAAGATCCAGCTCAGGGAGCTGACAAAGATCTATCCCGGCATGTCCGAGCCGGCCGTGAAGTCGGTGAACATGGACATCCCCGAGGGCGAGATCGTCGTGCTCGTCGGTCCGTCGGGCTGCGGCAAGACCACGACCATGAAGATGATCAACCGTCTGATCGAGCCGACCTCGGGGGAGATCTACCTGTCGGGCGAGAACGTGATGAGCGCCGACCCCGATCAGCTGCGACGCCAGATCGGCTACGTCATCCAACAGATCGGTCTGTTCCCCCACCGCACCATCCACCACAACATCGCGACGGTGCCGCGATTGCTGGGCTGGGACAAGAAGAAGGTCGACGACCGCGTCGACGAACTGCTCGACACGGTCGGGCTGGATCCCGCACGGTTCCGGGACCGCTACCCTAAGGAGCTGTCGGGCGGTCAGCGCCAGCGCATCGGCGTCGCTCGCGCCATGAGTGCCGACCCCGACATCATGCTGATGGATGAGCCGTTCGGCGCGATCGACCCCATCACGCGTGAGCGCCTGCAGAACGAGTTCCTGCGCCTGCAGGAAGAGATCAACAAGACCATCGTCTTCGTCACCCATGACATCGACGAGGCGATCAAGATGGGCGACCGCATCGCGATCCTGCGGGACCAGTCGGTGATCGCGCAGTTCGACACCCCCGAGACGATCCTGACCGCACCCGCGGACGACTTCGTCGAGGACTTCATCGGATCGGGCGCCTCACTGAAGCGGCTCAACCTGTCCCGGGTGCGTGACGTCGACTACCACAGCGACGTACCGACGGGCACCTTCGATGACTCACGGGACGCGCTGTTCAACAAGCTGCACGAGTCGCACTGGACCGCCCTGCTGGTGCTCGACAGCCAGGGACGTCCACAACGGTGGCTGCGTGCCACCGACTTCAAGCGCGAAGGCGATCTGCGCAACAGCGGGCTGCCCCACGAGGCGCAGGTCGAGCCGCAGGCCACGCTGTCGGACGCGCTCAACGAGATGATCGTCAGCAACGCCGGTTGCGCGGTCGTGGTCGACGGCAAGGGCTCCTATCAGGGCCTGGTCGACATCGACACGATCATGCAGGCGATCCAGGGCATGCGCGAGCAGACCGAAGAGTACTACCGGGCCGCGAAGCTCCCGCCGGAGGAGGCGATCGCGTGAGCGCGCCCACGCAGACCGACGACGGCCTCGATAGACGGGCCCAGCTGGACACGCAGGCGGCCAGGTCGGAGGTCCGCACCGACCCGGACGCGATGACCACGCGGCAGAAGCTGGTGCACTACGCCAGCATCCCGGTGTTCGTCACCATCGTGCTGGTGCTGCTGGTCGTGTGGCTCAGCGGTCAGGAGCTCGACTCGATCGAGGCGCGCAACATCACCCTGGACAACGTGTTGGGCCAGACACAACGTCACATCTACCTGACGGTCTTGTCGACCATCATCGTCGTGGCGCTGGCCGTGCCACTCGGCATCGTGGCGACCCGTCCTGGGACGCGACGACTGGCGCCGGTGATCATCGGCATCGGCAATGCCGGGCAGGCCATCCCGTCACTGGGGCTGTTGGCCATCATCTTCATCGCCTTCGGGGCCGTGCCGGTCCTCCCGAGCACCGGTGTGGTGCCCGTGGTCGCCGCCCTCGTCGCGGTCTCCTTCCTGCCGATCCTGCGCAACACGATGGTTGGGCTGGATGGCGTCGACCGCGACATCCTCGAGGCTGGCAGCGGCATGGGCATGTCCCAGCGTCAGGTGCTGCGCAAGATCGAGCTGCCCCTTGCGATCCCGGTCGTGCTCGCCGGGGTCCGGACCGCCCTGATCTTGAACGTGGGCACCGCGACCCTGGCGTTCCTGTTCGGCGGCGGTGGCCTCGGCTTCATCATCTTCACCGGCTTCAACCTGAAGCGGACGCCCGTGCTCATCACCGGCGCGGTGATGGCTGCCGTGCTGGCGCTGCTGGTCGACTACGTCGGGGGCCTCATCGAGGAGTGGCTGAAGCCCAAGGGGCTCTGACAAACGCTGGCGCCATGGCAGCGCCTGCGCCGTGCATCCGAGGAATGCGAAAGGAACCCACGTGCGACGCTCGAAATCAGTTCTGCTGGCGCTCTTCGCCGCGCTGGCACTGCTCGCCGCGGCATGCGGCGGCGGTGATCAGCTGGAGAGCGGTGGCGGTGGCGAGGCCACGACCGCGTCCGGCGGCAGCGAGGGGGGTGAGCTCACGGCCGGCACCGAGGCGCTCGATGGCGCGCAGATCACCGTCGGGTCGAAGGACTTCGACGAGCAGCAGATCCTCGGCTACATCTCCGTGACGGCGCTCGAGGCCGCCGGCGCGAGCGTCGACGACCAGGTCAACCTGGGCGGCACCGACGCGAATCGCCAGGCCCTGCTGAGCGGCCAGATCCAGCACTACTGGGAGTACACCGGCACCGGCTGGATCAACCACCTGGGCCACACCGATCCGATCCCCGACCGCGAGGAGCAGTACAACGCGGTCAGGGAGGAGGACCTGCAGGAGAACAACCTGGTGTGGCTTGCACCGGCGCCGTTCAACAACACCTACGGCCTGGCGTTCCGTAGCGAGGCCGCGGACCAGCTCGGCAATCCCGAGGCGCTCAGCGACCTCGGTCCGCTGATCGAGAACAACCCAGAGCAGGCGTCACTGTGCGTCGAGACCGAGTTCGAGTCCCGCGAGGACGGCCTGCCCGGCATGGAGGAGCAGTACGGCTACGAGTTCCCGAACAGCGAGGTCACCGGTCTTGACACGGGCGTGATCTACTCGGCCATCGACAAGGGCGACCCGTGCAACTTCGGTGAGATCTTCACCACCGACGGCCGCATCGCCGCTCTGGACCTGTCCGTGCTGGAGGACGATCAGTCGTTCTTCCCGCTGTACAACGCGTCGCCGGTGTTCACGCGCGACGTCTACGAGCAGTACGGCGAGGCGCTGGAGGCGTGCTTCGCGCCGATCGCCGAGGCCCTGTCGCAGGAGCAGATGACCGAGCTGAACAAGCGCAGGTCGTCCGACGGCGAGCGGCCACAGGCGGTCGCCGAGTCGTTCCTGAACGACAACGACCTGCTGGGCGGCTGCGAGGGCGGCTGATCCGCACCACTTGACCGACCACGGCCCCCGCCATGGCGGGGGCCGTGCCGCGTCCGCGCCACGACGAACGCGTCACCCACCACCGTGGCAACCCAACGGGCGACCCCGGCACCAACCGCCACCGCACGCCCGGGGGCACGTGACTGTGCCGACCGCTCCGCCTCGTCAGGCACGTAGGCTCGGTGCGACATGTCCGGGGCATCGGTGATCGACGCGACGCGGCGGCGCACGGCGCCGGCCGCGCGCGCCGTTGTCCGGCGGCCCACAGCAACCACGGTGGTGCTGGTGGCGACGCTCGCCATCGCCGCTCTGCTGGGATGGTCGCGCCGCTGGAACGGCGATGACGCGTTCATCGTCTTCCGCGTCGTCGAGCACATCCTCGACGGGCACGGTGCGGTCTACAACATCGGCGAGCGCGTCGAGGCGGTGACGAGCCCCGTGTGGCTCGCGCTCCTCGTCGTCGCCCGCGTCGTCGTGCCGGCTCCCGTCGAATGGCTGGCGGTGGTGATGGGTCTGGCCTTCGCGGTGGCGGGCCTGGGTCTGGCGATGATCGGCGCGCGGCGCCTGGAGCCACGTGCCGGCCGCCTGATCCCGGTCGGCGCACTGGTGTGGATCGGGCTCTCACCGGCATGGGACTTCGCGACGTCGGGTCTCGAGACCGGCCTCGGCACGGCCTGGCTCGGCGCCTGCTGCGCGGTGCTGGCCCGGCTCGCCAGCACGGACCTGCCGGGCGCGCCGAACACAGGCGCCAGCCGGCCACGGCTGATCGGTGCGGCCGTGCTCATCGGCCTCGGTCCCCTGCTGCGGCCCGACTTCGCCGTGTTCAGTGCCGTGACCGGCGTCGCGTTGCTCGTCATCTGCCGCCACCACGGCCGGCGGACGCTGGTCGCGCTCGTCATCGCCGCCGCAGCGCTGCCCACGGTGGTCGAGGTCCTGCGGATGGGATACTACGCGGCGCTGGTCCCGACCACGGCGATCGCCAAGGAGGCCACGCAGGCCAACTGGGCGCAGGGCTGGCTGTACGTCACCGATCTGGCGCGCACCTACGCCATCGTCGTGCCCGTCGCGGCCCTCATCGCGCTCGTCGCCTCTGCGGCGGCGCGCGACGACGGTCGGCGCCGCATCGTCCGCGTCGCGCTACCGCTGGCGGGTGCGCTGCACGCGTTGGCGGTCGTACGGGGCGGCGGCGACTTCATGCACGCGCGCATGCTGCTGCCGGCGCTGTTCGCGCTGCTCGCTCCGGTCGCCGTGCTACGCGTGCGGTCACCGGTCCAGGCCGGCGCGGTCGCCGTCGTCGCCTGCTGGGCATTCGTGGCCGCTGTGGCACTGCGTCCGCCGGCCGGCACCGCAGGCGTGCGCGACGGGATCTCCGACCAGCGCAGCTTCTACGTCCTCGCGACGGACACGCAGCATCCGGTCACACTCGACGACTTCGCGGGCTACGCACGCGTGGAACATGGGCGGCGGGCGGCGCGACTGGCCGCGGCCGGGCGGCGCTCGCTCATCGTCGACGAAGGCGCCCACCCGTTGACCGACCACACGACCGCCACCGTCGTGTACGAGGCGGGCGCCATCGGGCTGCCCGGCATGGCGGCCGGCCGGGACGTGTACGTGCTCGACCGCCTCGGTCTCGCGGACGCGTACACGGCACGCCTGCGGCTGGACGAGCGCAGGCGGCCCGGCCACGACAAGCCGTTGCCGCTGTCGTGGGTGTGGGGCCGCTACGGCGCCGACGGTGCCGTGCCGGCGGACGTGCGGGATGCCGCGGCCGCGGCGGCTGAGGCGATGTCCTGCCCGCCGCTCCGCGAGCTCGACGCTGCCATCACGCAGCCGTTGACCCCCCAGAGGTTCGTCGCCAACATCGCCGCAGCCGCGTCGCTGACTCGGCTGCGCTTCCCGAGCGATCCCGCCGCGGCGGCCATCGAGATGTGCTCCGGCGGGCGATGACACCGACGCCGGTACCTCCGCACGACGTCCGACGACAGGAAGCGACCGAGCCGATGACGACCACCACCGACTGGCGCGACCGCGCCGCGGATCTCAGACCCGAGGTCCGCCCCTTCATCGACGGCGAGCACCGCGACCCGCGGTCGGCATCGACGTTCGCCGACATCAGCCCGCGCGACGGCCGCGTGCTCGCCGAGGTGCCCAACGGCGATGCCGCGGACATCGACGCCGCGGTCGCCGCTGCGCGCCGTGCCTTCGACGACGGTCGCTGGCGCAACCGCTCGCCCCGATCGCGCAAGCGGACGCTGCTGGCATTCGCGGACGCGGTCGACGCGCATCGCGACGAGCTCGCACTGCTCGAGTCACTCGACGTGGGAAAGCCGATCACCGACGCACTGCGCGCCGACGTCCCCGGCTGTGCGAACACGATCCGCTGGTACGCGGAGGCGATCGACAAGCTGTATGACGAGATCGCCCCCACCGGGCCGGACGCGCTCGCGCTCGTCCGCCGTGAACCGATCGGCGTGGTGGGCGCGGTGATCCCGTGGAACTACCCGCTGATCCTCGCCGCGTGGAAGATCGCCCCGGCCCTGGCCGTCGGCAACACCGTCGTCCTCAAGCCCGCCGAGCAGTCACCGCTGTCGGCGCTGCTGCTGGGTCGACTGGCCGCCGAGGCCGGCCTGCCGGACGGTGTGCTCAACGTGGTGCCCGGCGACGGCCCGTCGGCCGGCGAGCCGCTCGGCCGGCACCCCGACGTCGACGCCGTCGCGTTCACCGGATCGACTGCGGTCGGACGACGCTTCCTGACCTACGCTGCCGAGTCGAACCTCAAGGAGGTCGCGCTCGAGCTCGGTGGCAAGAGCCCGCAGGTCGTCTTCGCCGACTGCCCCGACCTGGGCGCCGCCGCGCGGTCGATCGCCTACGGGATCTTCTACAACGCCGGGCAGACCTGCCACGCCGGATCGCGCCTCGTGGTCGAGGCCGGCATCGAGGACGACCTGCTCGCCGGCATCGCCGAGACCGCCGACCGCCTACGACCCGGCGATCCGCTGGACGCCGGGACGCGCATGGGCGCCATCGTCAGTCGCGAGCAGCACGAACGCGTCACCGGCTACCTGGAGCTGGGCCAGCGGGAGGCGGACGTGCGGATCGGCGGCCGAACCGTCGCTCCGGTCGACGGCGGGTACTACGTCGAGCCGACGATCTTCGGTGGCGTCGACAACGCGATGCAGATCGCCCGCGACGAGATCTTCGGCCCGGTGTTGACGGTGCACCGCTTCGATGGCGAACCCGATCGCGCGATCGCGCTGGGCAACGACACCGACTACGGGTTGGCGGCCGCGGTGTGGACCCGTGACCTCACGCGGGCGCACCGTGTGGCCCGCGAGCTGCGGGCCGGCACGGTGTGGGTCAACACCTTCGACATCAGTGATCTGGCGACCCCGTTCGGCGGCTACAAGGCGTCGGGGTTCGGCGGGCGCGACCGCTCGCTGCACGCGTTCGACCACCTGACCCAGCTCAAGACGACCTGGATCGCCCTGTGACCCGCCATCCGTCGACCCAGGGTGGCGCGGCGCGGCCCGACGCGGTCCAACGACGCGATCCGGACGCCAACGACACCGCCGGACGTGTGATCGCTGTCCGGATGATGACGTCAGGCGGCACGTGAAGATCACCCGCATCGTCGTGGACCGTCTCGAGCTGCCACTCGACCCGCCGTTCGTGGCCAGCTGGGACCCCGTCCCCCGCACGACCCTGGCCGCCACGATCGTGCGGGTCGAGACCGACGACGGCCACGTCGGCATCGGAGGCGGCGACCACCTGCACGGGGTCGTCGAACACCTGCCGAGGCTGATCGGCACCGACCCGCTGCGCATCGAGCAGCAGGTCCGGCGCCTGGAGACCATCGATCTGCACGCGGGCCGGCCGTGGCCGGTCGAGGCCGCCCTGTGGGATCTGATCGGGAAGGTGTACGGCCAGCCGGTGTGGCGGCTGTTCGGCGGCGTGGCCGACCGCCTCGACGCCTACGCGTCGTTGGGCGCACGTCGCGACGCCGAGGAGCTGGCAGGCGTGGCGCGAGACCTGTGCGACGATGGCTTCCGGGCCTGCAAGCTGCGGGTCGACGCGCACCGCCCCGCCACCTCGATCGGTCAGGTGCAGGCGGTGCGGGACGCCGTCGGACCCGCGATGGCGTTGATGGTCGACCTGAACCAGGCCTGGCGCATGGTCGGCGACACCGCCCCGGCGATCGACCTGCGGACTGCGCAGCGGTTCGCCGACGCGTTCGCGGAGCTCGACGTGACGTGGCTCGAGGAGCCGCTGCCGGCCACCGACCACGGCGGGATCGCGACCCTACGCGCTCGCTCACGCGTCCGCATCGCCGGCGGCGAGTTCACACGCACGTTCGACCAGCTGGTCTCCGACGTCGAGGACGACCGCTACGACGTGCACCAGCCCGACGCCGTGCTGTCGGGCATGTGGCGCGGTCGCACGATCGCCGAGCTCGCGCTGCGGCGCGGGCGCTGGTACACGCCCCACACGTGGAACGACGGGATCGGCCTGCTGGCCAACCTGCACGTGTGCGCCGGCGCCGGCGGTGGCCCGTTCCTGGAATTCCCCTGCGATCCCGCGGGGTGGACGCCCCAGCGGCGCGACTTCATGCTCGCGTCGCCCACCACCGCGCACGACGGCGTGGTCGTCGCGCCCGACGCGCCCGGGCTCGGTGTGACCCTCGACACCGACCAGGTCGCGGGCCGGCGGGTTGCGCAGGTCGTGGTGACCGCCGACGGCATCGCGGGGCGGCCGTGAGGATGCGCGCCGCGGTATGCACTGCCGCCGGTGGACCGCTGGAGATCCGGGAGGTCGATCTGCGTCCGCCCGCGGCGGGCGAGGTGCTCGTGCGGATCACAGCGACCGGTGTCTGTGCCAGCGACGTCAGTGTCGTCGACGGGCGGTTGCCGAAGCCCATGCCCATCGTGCCCGGTCATGAAGCGGCCGGACGCGTCGTCCAACTGGGTGCCGGCGTCGACGATCTGGCAGTGGGCGAGCAGGTGGTGCTGACGATCCTGCCGTGGTGCGGCCGGTGTGCCGCGTGTGCCGCCGGCCACAGACGTGCGTGCGCGTGGGCGGCCTCGCTGGCCAGCACCGGCACGATCGACGGCAGCGCCACGGCGCTCCGCCTCGACGGCGCGCCGTTGCACCACTTCACCGGTGTGTCGTCATGGGCCGAGTACGCAGTGGTCCCGCGGTCGGGGGCTGTCCCGGTGTCCTGCGACCTGCCGGCGGTCCACGCGGCACTGCTGGGATGCGCGGTCGCCACCGGGTTCGGGGCGGTCCGCACCGCGGCCAGGGTGCGGACTGGCCAGTCCGTCGCCGTGATCGGTTGCGGCGGCGTCGGTCTGAACGTCGTGCAGGCGGCCGCACGGGCGGGTGCCGCGCGGGTGATCGCGATCGATCGCAACGCGGCGGCGCTGCGCCTGGCGGTGGAGTTGGGCGCGACCGATGCGCTGGAGGCCGACGATCGGCCCGCGGACGTCCTGGTCCGCGCGGTCATTGGGGGTGGTGTGGACCACTGCTTCGAGGTCCTGGGTCTTCCCGCGACGGTCGAGGCCGCCTGGCGTGCGCTCGCCCCCGGAGGTCAGGCGACGGTCGTCGGGCTCCTGCCGACCACCGCCACCATCACGTTGGATGCGTTCGAGCTGATCGCGGAGAAGCGCCTGGTCGGCACCTATCTGGGCGGCGTCGAGCCCGAGCGCGACCTCCCGGCGCTGGCCCGGAACGTGCTCGACGGCGACGTCGTGCTCGCGCCGCTGGTCGAGGAGATCCCGTTGGACGGACTGCCGCAGGCGGTCCGGCGGCTCCGTGACGGCGAGGTGACGGCGCGACAGGTCGTGCGCCCGGATCTCTGAACGCCGCCGCGCGGTTGCGCGGATCCCCGTCACGCCTGGCTTCGGCTACCGCCCCGCCGAGGCGGGCGCCGGTCAGCTGCTGTGGATCGGCGCGGCGATCAGATCGGGCGCGTCGAACGCCAGATCGGCGAGGTGGTTCGAGCAGCACCGGTGGGCGGCGAGGTGCTCGGGTTGCGCCGCCTCGACGGGGCCGCGCAGCATGTGGACACGCTCGGTGGGGCCGGCTGCCGCGAGTTCGACGAGGTCGACGTCGCCGACGGCGGTCGCGACGCTGCGACGGCAGCACGCAAACACCGGCGAACCGTCGCGCCAGGCGCCCTCGAACTCCTCGAGCAGCTTGGCACGCACACCGGATCGTGAGGTGGTCATCGCACCGGAGGGGTCTAGGGCGTTCATACAGGCAATGCTATCGGCACATGCCGGCCTCGCCCACACTTTCCCGCCGCCGGGTCCGTCTCCCGGACCGTGCGGTCCCGGCGGATGAGGTCAGGCGCCGAGCTCGCGCGACCGCAGCGTCGCCGCCTCGATCGCGTTGATGAACGCGGCGCGCACGCGCTCCTGCTCCAGCACGCGGATGCCGGCGATGGTCGTGCCACCCGGTGACGTCACCGACTCGCGCAGCTCGACCGGATGCCGTCCGGTGTCACGCAGCATCTTGGCGCTCCCGACCATCGTCTGGGTGATCAGCTCGGTCGCGACGTCACGCGAGATCCCCAGCAGGATGCCGGCCTCGATCATCGTCTCGGCCAACAGGAACACGTAGGCGGGGCCCGAACCTGACAGGCCGGTGACGGCGTCCAACTGCTCCTCGGCCAGCTCGAGCACCTTGCCGACGTGCCCGAAGATGGTGCGGGCGACCTCGACGTCCGCGGGCCCGGCGTGGGCGCCGGCCGCCAGGACGCTCATCGCCTCGTCGACCTGCACCGGCACGTTCGACATCACCCGCACGACGGGGATGTCCTCGAGCAGGGCGGACTCGATGGTCGTCGTCGACACCCCTGCGGCGACCGAGATCACCGTCTGGCCGCGGTGCAGCTTGGGCGCGATCTCGTTCAGCAGCACCGCCATGCTCTGCGGCTTCACGGCCAGCAGCACGATGTCCGCGCCAGCCGCCGCTTCCGGAGAGTCGGTGTGGACGGTGACGTCGTGGCGTTCGGCGACCTCGGTGGCCCGCCGTTCGCTCCGGGTCGTGCACACGATCTGGTCGGTGCGCCACGCGCCGGACCGCAAGAGGCCCGAGAGCAGCGCCTCTCCCATGCGTCCGGCGCCGAGGATGGTCAGTCGTGGGTTCTGCAGCTCGCTGTCGCTCATGGGCCACGAGCCTAACCGGCGCGCGGCGGGTTGACCGCATCTGGTGGTACGACGCGATCGACGCGCGTCCTCCCGCGGCAGGCCGGCACCGCGGACGGTGACGTTCAGCAGACGCGCCGGCGGTCCCGGCGGGTCACGAGCCGACGAGCGCCCGCATGAAGAACACCATGTTCGCCGGCCGTTCGGCGATGCGCCGCATGAAGTACGGATACCACTGTGCACCGAACGGGATGTAGACACGCATCCGCCAGCCGGCGGACGCGAGCGCGTCCTGCAGCGGCGTGCGCACGCCGTACAGCATCTGGAACTCGAAGTCGTCCGGCGAGCGGCCAAGGCGGATCACCGTGCGCTTCGTGTACTCGATCAACGCGTTGTCGTGCGTCGCGATCTTCGGGTAGTGCCCGTGTTCGAGCAACCAGTCGGTGCTGCGGCGGAAGCTGGCGTCGACCTCGGCCTTGTTCTGGTAGGCGACCTCCGGTGGCTCGTCGTAGGCGCCCTTGATCAGGCGCAGGCTGGCTCCCGCCGCGGTCAACCGTTCGATGTCGTCCGGCGTACGGTGCAGGTAGGACTGCAGCGCACATCCGACGTTGTCGTGTCCCGCGTCGCGCAGCCGCTCCGTCAGCGCGACAGTCGCCTCGGTCGTGTCCGAGCCCTCCATGTCGATGTTGACATGGCCCCCGAACCGCTTCGCCTCGCTCGCGATCTCCGCGATCAGCTTGAACGCCAGGTCCTGGTCCAGCGTCAGGCCCATCTGGGTCGGCTTGACCGAGATGCCCGACGGCAGTGACTCGTCGCCGATGCGGGCACACGCCGCCACGATCTTGTCCTGCGCGCGACGTGCGTCATCGGCGCTGCTGACCGCCTCGCCCAGGAAGTCCAGCGTGGCCGTGCAGCCCCGCGCGGCCACGTCCCGGACGGCCGCGAGACCGTCATCGAGCGTCTCGCCGGCGATGAAGCGCATGGCGATGCGACGTGTCAGGTCCCGCGTGGTGACCTGCCGCTCCAGTACGTCGCTCTCGCTCGCCGCGATGAGCGCCTGTCGCAGCACCTTCATGGCGCCGCCGCCGGCTCGATGGTCGCGCCGAGGATGTGCTCCATGTGTGCCAGCGAGAACTGCTGCACCTCGTCCACATCGTGACCAGGCGCATCGAACGTCGCGGTCGCCGGCGCGACCACGGTCACCGCGATGTCGCGGTTGCGGAGGTCCGCAGTCGTGTGCTGCACGCAGATGTCGGTGCACACGCCACAGATCCGGACGTCGTCGATGTCAAAGCGGTGCAACAGGCCCTCGAGCTCGGTCTCGAACAGCGCCGAGTACCGGCGTTTGGCGACCAGGTGGCAATCGTCACGCTCGAGGTAGCCCCGCAGCTCGTCCACCAGCGCGGCCTCGTGGCTGCCGCGGACGCAGTGCGGCGGGAAGATCTCGAACTCCTTGTCGTCGGGCTCGTGCGTGTCGGCGGTGAAGAACACGCGCTCGCCCGCCGCGAGCGCACGTTCAACCTCGGCCTGGATGGCAGGCAGCGCCGCCAGGCAGTCTTCGCTGGCGAGGTTGCCTTCGCGCAGGAACCCGTTCTGTGTGTCCACGACGATCAGCGCGCGCGCCATGCCCGTCCCTTCCCGTGCCGGCAGCTACCGTCAGGCTTGCCCGCACCGCCGATGTTCACGCACTGCGGATGCATGGTGTCACAGCGGCCACGGTTCCGGCGGCATGTCCGGCACGGCGTCAGCTACAGCTGCCTGCTGTAGCGGTACACCCGTGATTCCCGCGGGTTGAAGCCGAGGCGCTCGTACAGGCGGTTGGCGGCCTGCCGCGACGGCCGCGAGGTCAGATCGATCGTCCGGGCACCCGCGGCCCGCGCCAACCGCACAGCTTCGAGCGTGAGGGCGGCCCCGACGCCCTGCCCGCGTGCGGACCGGTCGACGACGACGTCCTCGATGCGCGCCCGCCTTCCGGTCGGCACGGCGAAGAGCACGAGGGTCAGCGTGCCGACGATCCCCTCGGCCGTCCGGGCCACGAGCACGGTCGTGGCGTCGGCGTCGATGAGCTGTTGGAGCTGCTGGGCATCGAGCGCCGCCGCCCCGGGCGACAGCTGCGGCAGCAACCGTGCCATCGCCGCGATGAGCTCGTCGGTGACCTCGTGCACAGCTGCGACGTCGGAATGCATCCGCAGACCGTAGCGCCCGTCGCCTTCCATGGGCGTGCAGCACGGCGACACCCGCGGCGACCGCCCCCGCCGCGCGGATCCGAGGCGCGCCGCCCGTCCTCCCAAGCACGCGCGCGCCGGTCAAGGAGGGGCGGATCCCCGGTCCAGCGACCACCGGCTCACGGCTCGGGCCCGTCGGACCACAGCTCGATCCGGTGGCCCTCGGGGTCGAACAGGTAACAGGCCACGGCGTCCCAGACCCGGCGGACCGGCGTCAGCTCGAGCCCGTTGTCCACCAGCCGCGTCCGCGTCGCCGCGAGGTCGGCGACGCGCCAGCTCAGCGTGATGCCCTGCCCCTCGACCGGCTCGATGGTCGTCCGCGACGCGTCGGCGACGCTCAGCGCCGAGTCCGCGCCGAGCGCGAACTCGACGAACCAGTCCCGTCGCGCCAGCACGGTCAGGCCGAGGTGGGAGCCGTAGAACTCGACCGTCTCAGGCCACCGCTCGCAGTACAGGATGGTGTTGCGTCGCGTGATCGTGACCAGGGGCCGCACGACGGCGTCATCGGGCCGGTCCGCGCCCGTCACCTCGTCGAGCCTCGCCAGCTCACCCCGCAGCATCCCCGCCGTCTCGTCGTCGATGTAGCTGGCGTCCGGGTCGCCCTCCTCGATCTGCCGCAGCAACCCGGCGATGCGGTCCCGTCGCTGGTGGCGTTCCTGCTCTGCGCGGCCCGGCGATGGCGGGTTCGCGTCACGGAGGCGCGCCGCGAGGCGCATGCCTGCGAGCAGGTCTTCACGGCGCCGGCGCTCCCTCGTCCGCCGCGCGGCGACATCGTCGTCCATGTCCCGGATCCTCTCGTGTCGTCGTCCTCGTGTCGTCGTCCACGATGACACCCGACCACGCGCGCACAGCCGCGGCCTAGGTGATGGGGTTGCGCGGCAGGCCGGTCTGCTCGCGCCACGCCTGTTCCCGCGAGATGTACGTGGCGAACCCACGTCGTAGCGCCTCGTCGAAGGTGGCGTCCGCAACCTCGAGCAACTGCCCGAGCATGCGGTCGAGCTCGACGTCGGTCACGGCCTCGAGCGGCAGCACGCCGACGAGGAGCACGTCGCCGTCGGGATGGAGCGCGAAGCGCAGGGTGTAGCTGCGCATGTGCCGGCGCAGCAGGAGGTCGTAGACCCGCTCGCGGTCCTCGTCCGGCGCCCGCATGAAGAACGACTGCGCAGTCAGCGTGTGATCACCGACCGAGAGCGTCACCCCGATGGTGCGCTTGTGCTCGCCGGCGAGCATCACCATCCAGCGGCCGTCGTCCCGTTCCACCGGACCGTCGTGCGCTGCGACCCAGCGGTCGACGGCCGCCCGTGCGCGCTGGCGGGGGCCTTCAGGCACCGCGCTGCCCCCGCATCGGTGCGGACCGGGCCGCGAGCACGGCGCGGTAGACGTCGAGCGTCTGCTCCGTGGTGGTTCGCCAGCTGTAGCGTTGGGCGCTCGCGACCGCGGCCTGGGACGCGCGGTGGCGATGCGTCGCGTCGACGAGGTACGGCAGTGCTGCCTGCGCGTAGGCGTCCGGCCGGTGTCCCCGCACCACGGTGCCGCCCCCACCGGCGAGCAACTCCCCGAGCCCGCCGACATCGGCGCCGACCACCGGCGTGCCACAGGCCTGTGCCTCGAGCGCGACGAGCCCGAAGCTCTCCGAGCGGCTGGGCATCAGCACCACGTCGGCGGCGCGGTACAGGGGCGCGAGTTGCGCGTGCTGACGTGGGGCCAGGAGCGCGACGCGATCGCCGACCCCCAACGCGTCGGCCAGGCGGCGCAGTGCCGGCGGATCGACCGTGCCATGGCCGTTGCCGCTGGGCCCACCGACGATCAGCAGCCGCGTCGGGACGCCGTCGTCCGGCAGGTACCTGTCGAGCGCGCCCAACGTGCGGATCGCCGTGTCGGGACCCTTGAGCGGCTGCAGCCGCCCGACGAACAGCAGCAGGCGGCCTCCGCCGAGCTCCTGACGTGCCGAGAGGCGGTCGGCCGCAGGGGTGAACGTGGCGGTGTTGACGCCGGGTGGGACGATGTGCAACTGCCCCGGCGTCGCGCGGTACTCCCGGCGTAGCATCGCCGCCTCGGAGGTGGTCGCCGCGAGCACCGCGTCCGCTGCCGCCACGACCCGGCGCTCGGCCGCCAGGCGCAGCATCGGCTCCGGCGCCTCGCTGGCCGTCCGCCCGGCGTCCTTCACGTGCGCGAGGGTGTGGAAGCGCTGGACGAGGGGGACGCCACGGCGCGCGCGCAGCCGCCGTCCGACCCAGCCGCTCATCCAGTAGTGGCCGTGGAGCACGTCGACGGAGGCCATCGCGGGGTGCGCCGCGACCGCGAGGTAGAACGCGCACAGGTGGGACGCGAGATCGTCCTTGGGCAGCGACACCGGGCCCGCCTCGATGTGGTGGACCCGCGCGCCGTCGTCGAGCGTGACCGTCGGGGGGAGGTCGGCGCCCGTTGCCCGTGTGAAGACGTCGACGTCGATGTCGAGCGCGCACAGGTGGCTGGCGAGCGCCGCGACGAAGACGTTCATGCCGCCACCGTCGCCGGTGCCCGGCTGGGCGAGTGGCGACGTGTGCACGCTCAGCAGCGCGACGCGACGCGGCCTCGGCCCTGCACGGTCCGACGGTCTGGCGTCGACCACGTCGACGCCGTCATCGGCCCTGCCCTGCATCTCGCCTCCTGCCCATGACGGCATCCCACCCTCTACAACGCTCCGGGCGATCCGACAGACGATGGTAGCCACGGACCGCGCGTGGTGGACGTTGGCGGGCCGAACCATGCCCACCGGCGCGGGGCACGCACGCACCGCACCCCGATTCGTCCCGACCCGGGGTTCATCCCGACCCACCCGCACGACGACGCCCCCGGCGCGCACCGGGGGCGTGTCGTTCGAGGTGGGTGTCAGGCGTTGCTGAGCGCGTCGACCAGCTCGGCCTTGTTCATGTCGGAACGGCCTTCGATGTCGCGGGCGCGCGCAAGGCTGCGCAGCTCCTCGACCGTCATGGCCGCGTAGTCGGCATCGGCGCGCTCACCGACACGTTCGACCGCCTCGTCGACGGCGTCGGTGGTCGCCTCGCCGGCACGGCGGACGCTGGTGGCCGCCGCCTTCACCTGGCTGCGGGCGGTACGCGTGCGGTCCACCGCATCGCGTGTCGCACGGCTGCCCTGCAGCGAGCCGACGACCTCCCGGCCGCGACCGGCCAGAGCCTCGAACTGCTCCTCGACGCCGGTGCCGAGGTCCCGCAGCGTCGCGGTGACATCGGTCGGCTTCGGCAGCTTGAGCGTGCGCAGCGTGGCGCCCGCCTCGTTGGCCTTGGCACCGACGGTGCGGACGTAGGACACCGCGGCGTCGGTCGCGCCGATGGTGGCGTACCCGCCATCGCGGAGAACCGAGACGGTCGAGCGGCCGGCGGTGCGGGCGCCATCGACGACGGTGCGGGTGATGCGTTCCGGGGTTGGCGTGGACATGGTCACTCCTGTTCGGGTGGTGTGCGGTCACTGGTGTTCTGTGGGCGCTGGCCGTCCGAGACGAACGCCTGGTAGATCTCGAGCAGCGAGCGCTTCTGGCTCTCGGTGAGCTCGGACGCCGCGCGGATGTGCTCGTCGAGGCGGCCGCGCCGCTCCTCGAGCATCCCGGCCTGCACGTACAGCGATTCGGCACTGATCCGCAGGGCTTCGGCGACGCGCTGGAGGATGTCGGCGGATGGCCGGCGCAGTCCCCGTTCGATCTGCGACAGGTAGGGGTTCGAGACGCCTGCGCGGTCCGCCAGCGTGCGCAGCGACAGCTTCGCCGCTCTGCGCTGCTCGCGGATGAACGCGCCGAGGTCACGGACCCGTGCGGCCGCGGATTCGGTCAGGTCGTCGGGGGTGCGGTCGTCGGGCATCTGCGTGGGTTCCGGTCATCGATCACAGGAACAACATATACTTTTGCAAGCACTTCTGCAACCATCTGCTAGCACCTCTTCGCGTCGGGTCACCTCAGCGTCTGCAGCGTGTGCTCCAGCGCGGGCGACGGCCCGACCGAGCCATGGACCACACCCCCACCGAGCACGGCCGGCCGGCGCAGGGCGTCCGGCCCACGCAGGCCCAGGCGCTCGACGATGGCCACCGCGACGGGCCCGAGCGCGCGCGGCCCGCCATCGGCGACCTTGACGACGATGCCGATCGGTCCTGCCGCGGTGTTCGCGGCGATGCCCAGCACGCCCTCGGCACCACGCTTGGCGACGAGTCGACGCTCAGCGCGCATCACCTCGGTGTCGACGACGCCGTGACCACCGACGAGCTCGGGATGCGTCCGCATGGCCTCGCCTACGCTCCACAGCTCGCCGGGTTCGCAGGCCGCCGCCAGGCGTGCGAAGGCCCGCGCCACGGCTGCCACCGGCAGGCGCCACGCCGGCGCACCGCAGCCGTCGACACCGGGACCGACCGGATCAGCGCCGCAGACGTCGGCGAGGGCCCGGCGCACCGCGACCTGCACGGGCGCGTCCGGGCTCAGGTAGCGGGTGGGGTCGGCACGGCTCGCGGTCGTCGCCAGGAGCATGCCGGCGTGCTTGCCCGAGCAGTTGTGCGCCAGCCGTGTCGGCACCGGATCGCGGCGCAGGACCGCCGGCTCGGCGGGCAGCGCCTCAGGACACCGCAGGTCGGTCACCGTCACGCCGGCCCGATCGAGCAGGCGGGTGACCGCCGCCTGCTGTGCAATGCTGCCGGTGTGGGACGCGGCCATCACCGCGCATTCGTCGGACGGAGGTTGCAACGCCGCCATGCCCAGGATTGCGGCCGCCTGGAACGGCTTGAGGACCGAGCGCGGATAGATGACGGCGTCGGGGTCACCATGCGCGACGACCAGGGTGCCGTCCGGCTCGACGACCGCGACGTGTCCGGTGTGCAGCGCCTCGACCGCGCCGTCCCGAACGACGTGGACCAGGGGGGCGCCGGGGTTCAGGTGCCGTCCAGTTCGATCGGCGCACCCGCCAGCGTGCGGCCCGGACGTCGGTGGGACCGCATCGGCACGACCGACGGGCGGCGCCTGCGGTCGCGGACCTGCGACTGCAGGCATTCGTTGCGCATCGGCGGAGTGTACCGACCGGCACCCGCAACGCCGCCCCCGGGCGGCGAGCCGCAACCCGGCGCGCATGCCGACGCCGCGGCGCATACGCTGCACGGTCGTCCACCGTTCACGAGACCGAGCCACAGCCATGGACCTGCGACCCAGCCGCGTCGCCGCCGACGGCGACGGCTGGACGTGGCTCGCCGCCGACCGACGGGGCGCCCGACTGCGCATGACGTTCTGGTCGACCGTGCTCAGCGTGCTGCTGATCGTGCTGGCGGGAGCGGCCACGCTGCCGCCACTGCCGGTGGCGGTCCCGCTGGTCGCCGCTGTGCTCGGCACGGGCCTGTGGCTCGGCACGACCCTGTGGAACCGCGCGCACAGCGCCGTGGCCGTCTCGGCCCTCGGCGTCGCGGTGCGGTCGGGCTTCGACACCGCACAGATCGCGTGGCGCGCACTTCACGGCGTGGTGGCCGAGCCGGTGGGGTCGCGGGTGCGCATCGTCGTCGAGGCGCAGGACACGCGTCACCGCACGGCGGCCACCTTCACACGTGCCGTCGCGCTGGACTGGCTCGCACGCTGCGAGCAGGAGGCCGTGCACCGACAGATGCACCCCCGCCCGCTGCTCGACGGAACCGGATTTCGGACCTCGGCGTCGCCGACCGTCGGCGGCGGCGTTTGACAGGACCGCCCCGGGACACGATCCGCAGGGGTACGGGACGCACAGCGACAACGGAGCGCGCGTGAAATGGCGTCGCATGGGCCGCCGGGGCCGGATCGACGACCGCCGGGGCTCGGGCGGCGTCGGCCGGTCGCGTCCGGGCATGTCGGGCATCCCCATTCCCATCGGAGGCAGGGTCAGCCTGCCGCTCCTCATCATCGCCGCGGTCGTGTTGTACCTGTTCAACGGTGGGTTCGGCGGTGGCAGCACCTTCGACGTCGACGCCCCGCTCGACCAGTTCCCCGGGGAGGCCCCGCCGGCACCCGACGGCCAGATGTCGGTCCCCGACGCACCGCCCGCTGACGAGGGTGGGCAGTTCGTCGCCCAGGTCACCCGAGACATCGAGGAGCTGTGGGAGCAGGAGTTCGAGGCGGCCGGCCGCCGCTACGACCCCGTCGGCCCCGCGCGGACGCTGGCCGAGACCGACGCCCGACCGGGTCCGGTCGTGTTCAGCGGCAGCACCAGCACCGGCTGCGGGCTGGGGTCGGCGGCGACGGGACCCTTCTACTGCCCGGCGGACGAGCGGGTGTACATCGACCTCGCCTTCTACCGCCAGCTTGCGCAGCGCTTCGGGGCGTCCGGAGACTTCGCGCAGGCGTACGTGCTCGCGCACGAGGTCGGTCACCACGTGCAGCACCTGCTGGGCGTCGATGAGCAGGTGCGGCGGTTGGCACAGCGCGACCCCTCCCAACGCAACGCGTTGTCGGTCCGCCAGGAGCTGCAGGCTGACTGCTTCGCGGGGGTCTGGGCGCATTCGGTCTATGAGCGCGAGCTCATGGATGCAGGCGACATCGACGAGGGACTGCGCGCTGCCGCGGCGATCGGCGACGACCGCATACAGGAGCAGACGACCGGGCGGATCTCACCGGAGAACTGGACGCACGGATCCTCGGAGCAACGGTCCCGGTGGCTGCGTCGTGGCTTCGAGAGCGGCAGTCCCGAACAGTGCGACACGTTCTCCGGGGACATCTGACCGGCACCCGTCATCGGGGCCCGCCCGGCCGGCCGCCCACTCAGGTGAGCAGTGGTGGGATGAGCCCTGCGACGAAGCCGATGGCGAACCCGAACAGCGCCGTCCGTCGCAGCGACGCGCTCTGGAACATGCTGGTGATCGTGGACATGGTGCTCCCGCCGTTCCTCCACGGACCGTCCTCCGCGGCTGCTGCCAGCGTCACGTGACCGCAGACCGCCCGCATCCGCAGAAATGGGGAACTGGCGGACCGCACGGACAGCGTTCGAGGGCGAGCCGTGTGGGGGGAACACGTCTCGCCCTCGAACAGTCGGGCCACCGCAGACGGTGGCCGCACACTCTCATTGAGATGACTGTGGACCACTCGTGTGGGAGAAATCCGGGGCCAGGCTACGGAGGGGGGAGACGCAGCCTGGCCCCGGAGCCGTGTGCACCTCCCGCAATGCGAACGGCTCGAGCGAAAGGATGGTCGCATCGTGCCGGTCAGGCATCATCAACTCTGACGATTCTCACCAATGTTGCGTACGGGACAGGCCGCGCGGGCCCGTCAGATCGCACGCGGGCGCCGGCGGATCTGACGCCACACCCACCCGGTCGCGAGCACGGCGCCGATGACGGCGGCCAGCCGCCGTGCCCACCGCTGGCGGCTGCGCACCCACGACGCCACGCGCGTCCGGACCGTCGTGACGGCCGGACCTGCACGCACCACGGCCACGACCCCCTCCCGGTCGAGTGTGGCGCGGCCCCCGCCCGGCGTGGCCACGACACGCCAACGTTGCCGCCTGGCCTGGTCGAGCAGCGTGCCCAGGCCACCTTCCGGCGTGGGGAACCGGACCGTGTAACCGCGATCGAACGCGCCGTCGGGCGCCACCTGCTCAACGGGCGGTTGCACGTCGCCTGACGCCGGCGCGAGCCGCTGGGCGGCGAGCTCGAGCACCGTGAACCTCGGTTGGAGCAACAGTCCGAGGCCACCGACGAGCAGCCACGCCAGCAGGCCGCCGAACACGGCGGCTGTCCCCAGCAGCTGCCAGCGATGGCCCCTCCGGTCCCGACGCCGGACCCACGATCGCAGCCGCGTGCGCCACGACGGGGGTGGCGGCGGAACTGGAAGCTGTCGGGGAGCGCTCGGCACGACAGGGCGGTCGTCCGTTACGCGGTCTCGAGATCGAACCGCAGGACGCGTCCGTCGGCGGTCCCGACCGCGATCCAGCCGGCCCGGCTCGCGATCGCCGTCACAACACCCACGTCGGTCAGGGCGAGCACCCGGTCACCGGTGGCGGCGTCCAGCACGAGCACGCCACCCGCGCCGTCCGCGATGGCGACGGCCGCGTCGCCGACCGCGACGAGGTTCGCCGGGCTACCGGGTGCCGAGCTCCACAGCGCCGTGCCGTCGTCGAGGCCGAGCGCCACGACGGCCCGGGACGTGGCGGCGACGACCGCGTCCCCCGTCACGGACAGCCGCGGCTGCTCCCGATCGGCACCCGGGACGTCCGCGCACCAGTCGACGATCCCGCCACCGCCCCCGTGGTGGCAGACCTCGCCGGACCGCGTCGCCACGGCGACACCCGTGTCGGTCGCGGTCAATGCCGGCCACAGCCCGGGTACGTCGACCTGCCAGCGGGGCGTGGCCACCTGTCGGCGGCCCTGCTCGGTCCCGAGCGCACCGGAGGGCTCGACCGCGAACAGCACGTCGTGCTGCCGGCCGTAGATCAGGTCACGGCCGGTGGCCAGTGTGATGCGCGCGTCGGACTGCGGCGCCGGCCCGCTGGCATGCCAGACCTCCGCACCGTCGGCGACCGCGACGGCCAGCACCTCGGCGCCATCGTCCGTCTCGGCTGCGCCGACCACCGTGCCGTCGAACAGGTGCAACGACGCGGTCGGCCCGTCGCCGCGGGACCAGCGGTCGTCGCCGTCCGCGGCGTCCACGGCGCCCAGATCGTCGAGGCCGTGGACGACGAGCCCGCCACCCACGGTGACCGATCCGGTCCCTACCAGCGCCCGCCAGCGCACGCGTCCGCCGCCGGCGGCCACCCGGGCGGCGGTTCCGTCCTCGTCGACGACCAGCACGCTGCCCTTCATCGGGTGCACCGCCGTCACCGCCGCGTTGGAGACCTGGGTGGACCACCGTGTGGTGTCCGGGCCGAGCGGTGCCGTACGCGGCGGGGCGGCGGCCGCCGGGCGGCCGGTTTCGGTCGTGGGCTGCGATGCGAGCGCGGCCACCGGTGCCGTCGACGCGTCCACGCCGTTGGATCGCGCCAGGAACCAGACAACCCCGAGCAGCAGCACGCCCAGCCCGACGACCAGCAGCAGCGGCCACCGTGGCCGCGCAGCTGAGGGGTCGGGCGGTGACTGCGACGCCGCGGGCGTCACCGTCAACGCAGGGTCCGTCTCGCCGCGATCCGGGAGCGCCGCGTTGATCAGCCGCCCGCAGCTGGCGAAGCGCCTGGACGGGTACTTGTCCATGCCCCGCTGCAGCGCCGCGCTGGTGGCTGGATCGGCCGCCGGATCGATGTCGAGCAGCGTCGGCACGGGCGCCATCAGGTGAGCGCCGTAGAGCTTGGCACGGTCCTCGCGCCGGAACGGCGGCTCACCCGTCAGGGTGTGGTACAGCGCACACGCCAGCGCGTACTGGTCGGTGGCGCGCGTCGGCGACTGCGCGCGCAACTGCTCGGGCGCGACGTACAGCAGGTCGTCGACCGGCGCTCCCCGTGGTTCGTGCGCGAACCGCTCCCGCAGCAGTCCCGACGACCCAAACCCCGTCAGGTACCCGACGTAGGCCACCCCCTTGCCGGTGCTCGGGCCGATCCAGATCGACCGGGTGCTCAGTGACCCGTGCACGACGTCCGCGCGGTGCGCGACGTCGAGCCCACCGGCGAGCTGCGCGAAGATCGCGAGGGCGGCGGCCTCGTTGATGGTGCCGCCGTGCGACAGCATGTCGCGCAGCGGCACGGCTCGGATGAACGGGGCGACGACGTACGGATGCCCGTCGATCACGCCGAGATCCCGCGGACGCACGATCGACGGGTGATCCACGGCACCCGCCCGCTGCGCCTCGGCGAGGAACTGCTGCACCAGTTCGTCTGCCTGCTCATCGCGCTGGCTGACCCGACCGATCACGCGCACGGCAAACCGGGGGCCGCCGCTGTCGCCGGCGGCCGCGTCGTCGGTCATGGCGAGGTAGGTGGTGCTGATCGCATCGGACGCGATCGACCGGAGGAGCCGGTAGCCCCCGAACGAGCGGCCGGCAGCGGGACTCATGCGATCCACCCCGTCCCAACGCGCCACATGGGATCGGCGTTCATGGTCCGCCACGATACCCCCGGGCGGCCGTGCGCCCGTTCCGTCGCCCCTTAGGACTGCCTCCCGGTCCCGGCCGGCGGGAGCAGCCGGAGCCGGTCGGTCGCGCCGGCGCGGACCGCCTCGGCGCTCCAGCGCATGGGCAGCGAGCGTCCGTCGGCCCACCGCCGCACCTGGTCGGTGTAGTGGTCCGAGAACGCGTGGCCGGACACTCCGGTCAGGTCGATCCAGCGCGACGCGTCGAGGTCGGCCAGATCCACCACCATGCGCATCGACGGCACCCAGTCGACCTCGTAGCCCGCACTGGCCGTCCAGCCCGTCGCCAGGACGATGGACGGTCCACCGCCGACCGCCACCGGACCGCGGTTGAAGGCGGCCGTGTGGCGCCACCTGCTGCTGCGCACGTTCGGCGGATGGAGGTCGTTCGCCGGCAGGTCGAGCCATGCCAGGCTGTCGACCGGCGTCCACGGTTCGGGCTCGTACCGGGACGCTGCAGGCCGAGCACCGTGTACTCCAGTGCGATCGCGGCGGTCCCGCGGTCCGCCAGGTAGGCGTTGACGCCGTCGGCGTACGCCTCGAGGATCCGCACGCTGTCGGCGGAGAGCAGCTCGAGCTCGCGCTCTGCGATCCGCCGCCAGCCCATGGTGCGGATGACGCGGTCGACGTCGATCTGACCCGCGCCGAACAGCTCCGACAGCCGTCCCGCCGTCGTGTGCCCGCGCACGTCCATCTGCCAGAAGCGGTCCTGCGCGTGCACGTAACCCTGGGCGGTGAACAGGTCGTCGACCGTGTCGGCGTACACGTGCGGCACCCCGAAGGCGTCGCGGTACACCTCGCCAGGACCTTCGAGCCCGTCGAGGCGCACCGTGCCGTCGATCTGCGGTCGAGGCCGGCGCACGGCCACCGCGGCACCGACAGCGGCGGCCAGCACCACAGCCGCCAGCAGGCCACCCAGCACCGCGAGGACGATCCGCCAGCGCCTCACGACACCCCAGGTCGCATCGTCACCTCACACGGCCCATGTGCGCTCGGGCGCCGACCCTGCCACACGGCCGGTCGACACGGAGCCCGGCCCGCGACCGGCGACGCAACGGAGCGCGTCGCCCGCGGTCCCTCAGACATTCACCGGACGTTGCCGGTCCACCGGTTCGTGCGTTCGGCGCGGATCGCGTACCGTTTGATGCGCGACGACATTCCCGTCCCGTCCGAAAGGTAGCCCGCATGCACTCGCACCCGCCTCGGCGCCGCGGTGGCACGGCCGTGTCGGCCGCGCTGCTGGCACTGCTCATGGTCGTCGGCCTGGTCATGCCAGCGGCGGCCGCTCCGCCCGACAAGGAAGCAAAGGTCGACTTCACCCTCACCGTGCTGCACAACAACGACGGTGAGTCCGATCTGCTACCCGACGAGAACGGTGCCGGGAGCATCAGCCGGTTCGCCTGGTTGCTGGATGACCTGCGCGACGATGCGTTGACCGGATCGACGAAGGCGCGCGGCAAGACGGGTGTCGTGACGATCACCGCGGGTGACAACTTCCTCGCGAGCCCGGAGCTACAGGCAAGCTTCGACAAGGGCATCCCCTGGTACGACGCGATCGCGCTCGACTCGCTCGACTATGACGCGTTCACCATCGGCAACCACGAGTTCGACTTCGGTCCCGACGTGCTCGCGGACTTCATCAACAGCTTCTCGGGCAACGACGACTTCTTCCTGTCCGCCAACCTCGACTTCTCGCAGGAGCCGGCGCTGCAGGCGCTCGTCGACGAGGGACGCATCCGCCCGAGCATCGTCGTCAAGGAGCGCGGTGAGCTGATCGGCATCATCGGCGTGACCACTCCCGAGCTCCGCGAGGTCACCAGCCCCGGCGACGTCGTGATCGACGAGGAACTCGTCCGTGTCATCCAGGCAGAAGTCGAGGCGCTGACGGCCCAGGGCATCGACAAGATCCTCGTGTCCAGTCACCTGCAGGACATCGACAACGAGCTCGCGCTCGTCGCGTCGTTGTCGGGCGTCGACGCCGTGATCGGCGGCGGCGGCGGCGAAGACATCGCCGGCAGCTACCCCCTGACGGCCATCGACGCCGACGGCAACATCGTGCCGGTCGTGACCGTGCCCGGCGACTACTTCGACGTCGGTCGTCTGGTGCTGCAGTTCAACAAGGCGGGCGAGGTCGTCGGGTACGACGGCGCGCTCGAACCGGTGACCGGCGACCTGCCGCAGGACCAGTTCGTCCTGACAAACGTCGAGCAGCCCGTCGCGGCCTACCTCGAGACGCTGGCAGAGACCGTCATCGCCACGAGCGAGGTCGGCCTGAACGGCGTCCGGGCCGACGTCCGCACGCGCGAGACGAACCTCGGCAACCTGATGGCCGACGCCCACCTCGCCGCAGCGACCAGCCGGGCGGCGGAGTTCGGCGTCAACGAACCGGACGTCGCACTGCAGAACGGCGGCGGGATCCGCAACGACTCGATCATCGGGCCGGGAGACATCACCCTGCTCGACACGTTCGACATCGCACCCTTCGCGAACTTCATCTCGGTGCTCGAGGACGTCGCGACGACCGACTTCGTCGCAGCGGTCGAGCACGGCCTCGCCGGCCTGCCCGACGCGGCCGGATCGTTCGCGCAGTGGGCCGGGATGACGGTCACCTACGACGCGACCGCGCCGGCGGGCAGCCGCATCGTCGATCTGGTGCTCGACGATGGCACGGTCGTCGTCTCCGGTGGCGCGATCGTGTCGTCAGAGCCCGTCACGATCGCGACGATCGACTTCCTCGCGGCCGGCAACGACGGTTACGACATGTTCGAGACGTATGACTTCACGACGCTCGGCGTGTCGTACCAGCAGTCGCTGGCCGACTACATCGCGGGGGTGGGCACCATCACAGCGGCCGAGTACAGCGATCCGGTGAACCCGGCGGACCGGACGCGGATCATCCCCGTGCCGTAGCGCCGGGCGTCCACTACGAGCCCGCTGCGTCGACGAGATGCGGCGGGCTCCGGCCGTTCACACGGCTTGCTGGCGAACCTGCCCGCCGACCGCTCCTTCGTCGCTCCACCCGACCAACCGACCAGCGGGCCTATCGGCGCAGGAAGGCATAGATGCGCTCGGCACAGGCGCCGGGATGGTCGATGAAGGGACCGTGCGACGACTCGGCGACCTCATGATCGACGACGAGGCCACCGCGAGCGGCGTAGGCGTCGAGCACCGCACGGATCTGGGTGGCCATCGGTTGCGGCGGATGCACGTCGGCACCCGGCCAGTCCGGCAGCACCCCGAGACTGCCCAGGGTTCCCGCGTCGAACATCGACTGGTCGCCGACGACGAGGTCGTCGTCACCGTGCAGCCACAGGATCGGCGGCTTGTGCGGGATGTCGACGATGCCGCTGGTGTCGAGGTACCGGCCCGACAGCGCGTTGAGGATGCCCGAACGGCCGGGAGCCACGCCCGGCCAGTTGTCCGAGGCGGTCGCGTCGCCCGGGTAGCCCGTGTCGGCGACGTACGTCGCGAGCACCTCGGCGACGAGCGCGTCCTCCCGGTCGGGGTCCATCGCGAGCCCCGGCCGCCAGTAGAAGGCGCGCATGACGTTGCGTGGCGACACGTCGCTGTCGGTCCCGTCGTCGCCGTCGGCGAGGCGTCGCACGTACTCGGGATTGGCCAGGCCGGCGCCGCTGCCGGCGAAGTCGTCGGACACGGGCACGCCGTCGGCGCCGCGCGTCGCGCCGAAGCCATACGGCGACACCGTGTCGATCAGCGTCAGCGACGCGACGTCACCGGGGTGGTCGATCGCGTACTGCATGATCGCGGCTCCGCCCGTCGACCATCCGATCAGGTGGAGCGGCGGCGCGATCGCGAGGGCGCGGACCAGCGCATGGACGTCGTCGGCCCAGTCGCGCAGCCCCCCGGGTCGCGTCGATCGGCGCCCGTTGCGTCGCGCCGAAGCCACGCATGTCGGGTGCGACGAGGAGCAGGTCGTCGGGCCCCCGGTCCATGAGGTCATCGAAGAACAGCCCGGTCGCCAGGTTGCCGTGGACGAGCACGACCGGCGCGGCGTCGTCCCGGCCGCGGACCAGGCAGTGCATGCGCAACCGGTCGGTGTCGACGTGGCGGGCGCTGATGGACTCCGGCATGCGGTACACGTCCGACCTCCCGTGGTCTGTGCGCAGCCTACGACGTGACCGCAGCCGGGTCGACTGGGGGCCGCCGTCACGCGCGCGTGGTCGACGTGGGGCCGAACGCCGCGATCACCGGCGCGAACCGTTCGACGGCCGCGGCGTCCTCCAGATCGGCGAGGCTGACCATCGCCGTGCGCACGCCCGCGTCGGCGAGCCGCCGGAACCGGTCGACGTGGTCGTCGACGGTACCGGCGGTCAGCCGCCGCGCCGTGGCGGCACGCGTCGCCCGGCCGCGCAGCCGGTCGACCAGCGCATCCACCTCCCCACGGTCGCGTCCGACCAGCACCGGCGACAAGTGGGTGATCTCCACCGCACCGGGATCGCGCTCCACATCGCGACAGTGCGCGTGCAGCACGCCGACCTTGTGACGCACCGTCCCGGGCTCACCCATCAGGTTGCACGCGTCGGCGTACCGCGCCACCAGCCGCAGGGTGCGCCGCTCACCGCCGCCGCCCACGAGGATCGGCACACGCTCCTGGATGGGCCGCGGGTAGCAGATCGTTTCCCGCCTCCCGAGCACGCCACCGTCGAACACCGGTGCGCCGGGACCCCAGCACAGGGGCAGCAACTGCAGGGCATCCTCGAGGAGCGCGAACCGCTCCACCGGTGGCGGTAGCGGCCAACCGTACGCCTCGTGCTCCCTGGCGAACCACGCGGCACCCAGACCGCACACCGCCCGACCGCCGCTCAGCACGTCGAGCGTCGCGATGATCTTGGCCAGGTGCATCACGTTGCGGAACGTGACGGCCGTGACCAGCGTGCCCAGGCGAACCCGACGCGTGACCGCGGCGAGGTACGCCAGGGTCGAGTAGCTGTCGAGGATGTCCTCCCACTCACGCCCCACCTGCGGCACCTGGATCATGTGGTCCATCACCCAGAGGCCCGCGAAGCCGACGTCCTCGGCGGCGCGTGCGATGGATGCGAGCCGTTCGGCGGTCTGCTCCGGCCGCCCCGGCCACTGGAACGTCGAGATGTGCAGCCCGAAGCGCAGTCCGACGTCACGGTGACGGCGTCCCGCCTCGTCGGGGGCCGCGAGCAGCGCGGGCGGCACGACGACGACATCGCTCGGGGATGCCACACGGTCGAACCCCTCGCCGCCGAGCAGGTCGCGCACCCGCGACCAGGATCGCAGTTGCGCAGCCAGCACCTTGGCCGGCACGGGTCGCTCACGGTCCCGGTTGCGCGCGCGACACGTCGCGGGATCGGCGTCGAACGCGATCGCGTAGCACGGCCGCCCATGGCGGCCTGCGGTCTGCCGGTAGTTGTGCCGCCGGTCGTCGTCGAGCGCGAGCGAGTCGACGACGGTCAGCAGTCCGCGCCGCAGCCGACGGTCGACGATGTCGTCGAGCAGCGCGAACGCGTCGCCGCCGGCCCGTTGATCGTGTGCCCCCTCGCCCACCAGCGCCCGCAACCTGTCGGACGAAACCACCTGCGCGGGTTCGAACTGGCGGCGCGCCCACCAGGACTTGCCGGACCCCGACGGTCCCACGAGCACGACGAGAGCGTCGCTCGGCAACCGGATGGTGCCGTGCGATCGCACCACATCATCGAGTCCCATGGGGTCTCAGTCTGCCGCACGGGTAGCGTGCCCTCGATGACGTCGGCGCCGCGGGAGCGCGCACGCCTGTTGATCGGCGGTGCGTCGGTCAACCTCTGCCTGGGTTCGCTGTTCGCCTGGAGCTTGTTCGTCGAACCGCTGGCCGCGGCCTTCGAGGCCACTGCCGCCACGATCTCGACGGTGTTCTCCGCCGCCGTCGCGGTGTTCGCGACGATCGTCCTCGTCAGCGGTAGGACCGTCGACCGCTGGCCGCCGGCGCGGACCGTGCTGGCCGCCGCCGTGTGCGCCCCGCTGGGCCTGCTCGTAGCGGCGCGCGCCCCGTCGCTGGCCTGGGTGGTCGTCGGCTACAGCGGGCTGTTCGGCGTCGCCAACGGCCTTGGGTACGCGAGCGCCGTGGCGGTGGCCAGCCGCTGCTTCGGCCGACGCCGGGGGTTCGCGGTCGGCGTGGTGGTCGGCGCCTACGCGGCCGGGCCGCTCGTTGCGTCCCCCGTGATCACGGCCCTGCTGGCTCGCGCCGACTGGCGCGCGGCGATGGTCGCGCTGGCGGTCGGGGTCGGCGTCGTGCTGACGGTCGGCGCCGCACTGCTGGGCGCGGGTGAGCGAGCGGCGGGCGGGGATCCAACGGGAGCGGGCGAGCGCCAGCGAGCGGCGGGCGGGGATCCAACGGGAGCGGGCGAGCGCCACGCGACGTCCGGGCCGACCGCGCGAGCGCGATCGGCCGGCCTGCTGCTCTGGTCGGCCTTCCTGCTGGGCACCCTTCCGGCGCTGTTGGTCGTCGCCCACGCCGCGCCGATGGCACGCGGCGCCGGGCTCGGCGCCGCTGCGACGGGAGCCGCGGTGGCGCTCGTGGGCGCGGGGAACCTGATCGGCAGGACCGGCGGTGGCTGGCTGTCGGACCGGACGGGCCGTGTGCCGGGCCTGCGCGCCGCCACCGTCGGCCTCGCGGCCTGCTGCCTGATGCTGCCGGTGGCACGTGCGGCCGTTCCGGTGCTCGTGCTCGTCACGATGGTCGGCGTCGGCTACGGCGTGCAGTCCGCTCTCGTCCCGGCGCTCACCGCCGACATGTTCGGCACCGACAACTTCGGGGTGATCTACGGCCGGGTGTTCACCGGGTGGGGCGTCGCCGGGTTGGCGGGCCCACAGATCGGCGCACGGCTCAGCGACGGCGGCGATTTCGGCGACGGCCTGCTGGTCGGCGCCGCAGCCGCGGCGGCGGCCTTCGGCCTGCACACCTGGTTGGGGCGCGCCATCCCCGCCACCACCGCCGACCCCTCCTGACGACCCCACCTCGTCATTCGACAACCACCTTCCGTCAGCGATCACGAGGTGGTTGCCCGATGTCGCGAAAACTCGGTCATATGGCAACCACCACGTGATTCGTACTCGGACGACGGCACCCGTCACAGCTGAGCGGCGAGTTCCTCGAGCAGCGGTCCGGCACCGGCCTCCAACGGCTCGCCGTGGCCGAACACGACGGTCTCGGCGTCGTAGGTCGCCAGGGTCCGCACCGACGCCTGCGCCGTCTCCATGTCCTGTGTGTACGCCGGGTCCGGACCGGAGACCCCGGACCCGTCGGCGCGTCCCACCAGCGCGTCGCCGGCAACCAGCACGCGCGTGGTGGGCTCGAGCACGCTGATGTGGCCCGGTGTGTGACCAGGTGTGGCGATGACCCGGAGGCCGGCGATCTCGTCCCCGTCCTCCAGTGGGGTGATGTCGGATGTACCGGTGATGCTGACGATGTCGTCGGCGCCGGCGTACACCCGCGCGTCGGTCGCCGACGCGACCTCCGGTAGACCCCCGACGTGGTCCGGATGGTGGTGGGTGAGCACGACGTGCGTGACCGCCCACCACCCCAGACCCAATTCGTCGAGCGCCTCCTCGATGTCACCGGCACTGCCGTCGACGCCGGTGTCCACGACCACGACCTCGGACCCGCCGACCAGCAGGTAAGCCGACACGAACCCCAGATCGACGCGGTGCCAGTCGAGCCCGGCGGCCGCGCGCTCGCTCGTGTCGCCCGTCGTCGGTGTGGCCCCCGATGGTGGGGCCGGGCCCGGCGACGGGGGCGTTCCGGAGACGGTGTCGGCGCATGCGACCGTCGCCGATGAGAGCAGGAGCCCGAGGCCGATGCGCCCGGCACGTGCCAGGAAGGCACGGCGGCCGACGGACATCGCGTGTGGTCCGAATCGCCTGCGCGGTCTCATGGTCGCGGTCAGGCGCGGCCGCGATCGCCGACGGCTCGGCGCCGCGCCGTGGCCGCCGGAAGCCGGCGGGCGAGCTCCAAGGCGTTGAGGTCCAGGTGGTTGCGCATGTACTGGTTGGCGCTGTCAGGGATGGGCACATGGTCCCACGGGACGTGGCGGCCGATGCGCAGCGCCCGGTCGACGACACGGCGGGCACGCTGGCTGGCGATGACCTCCCGGCGGATGCGTTCGTGGTCCCAGTGCTCGTCGATCTCGGCGCGGTGGTCGGCGATCACCGGGGCGTACGCCTGCTGGTGTGCCAGGTTCGACCGCTCGTGGGGATCGGACACCAGGTCGAACAGCTGCGGCCCGTCGGGCGCCGACCACACGAACTTCCAACGTCCCCGCCGGATCATGAGGATCGGTGCGATCGCCCCCTCCCCCAGGTACTCACCGCGCACCGTGCGACCGGCGTCGCGGTCACCGTGCAGCTGTGGCACGAGGCTCCCGCCGTCGACCACGTGACCCAGGTCGGACGTCGCATCGCCGCCGGCCAGGTCGACCAGCGTCGGCAGGATGTCGAGCAGCGACACATGGTCGGCGACCTCGACGCCTCTGTCCGCGCCCGGTGCGCTGATGACGAGCGGCACCCGTGCGGCGTGCTCGAAGAACGCCATCTTGTACCAGAGGCCGCGCTCGCCCAGCTGATCACCGTGGTCCGCCGTGAAGATGACGACCGTGTCATCGGCCTGGCCCGTCATCTCCAACGTCTCGAGGAGCAGCCCGAGCCAGTCGTCCACGTAGGTGACGGCGGCGTAGTACGCGTGACGGGCGTTGCGCACGATGTCGTCGGTCACCTCGACCGTGTCGAGCGCGGACACGTGGCGCAACCGCCGGCTGTGCGGGTCCTGGTCGACATCTGATGCGCCGATGCGCGGCAGGTCGATGTCGTCGTGGGCGTACCGGTCCCAGTAGCGCTGGCGCATCACGTACGGGTCATGGGGGTGCGTGAACGACACGGTCAGCATCCACGGCCGCTCGTCGGTGCTGCGCGCCGCGTCGCGCAACTCTCGCACCGCCAGGAAGCCGACCTCGTCGTCGTAGTCGAGCTGATTGGTCGCCTCGGCCACACCCGCGTTGACCACGCTGTCGGTGTTGTGGAACCACCACTCGAACCGACTGTCGGGCTGCTCCCAGTTCGGCGTCCAGCCGAAGTCGGCGGGATAGATGTCGGTGGTCAGGCGCCGCTCGAATCCGTGGAGCTGGTCCGGACCGATGAAGTGCATCTTGCCACACAGCGTCGTGCGGTAGCCCAGCGCACGCAGGTGGTGCGCGAACGTCGGGACCGACGCGGGCAGCTCGGAGGCGTTGTCATACCCGCCGATCCGGCTGTTGCGCTGGCCGCTGAGCATGGCGAAGCGCGCCGGTGCGCACAGCGGGCTTGGGGTGTACGCCGAGGTGAACACCACGCCGTCGGCCGCCAGGCGTTCGACGTGCGGCGCCTTGACGACCGGGTGCCCGTGGATCGGCAGGAAGGGTGCGGCCAGCTGATCGGCCATCACCAACAGTACGTTGCAGCGGTCCGACATGGCAGATGTCTACCAGAGCGGTCAACCGGGCGAAATGGGCAGTTCTCGTCCGGCGAAGCCTCCCTCGGCCGTTGGAAGTCGAGCGACAGCGAGACGACCAAGGCTCGTGGAACCAGGCTCCGCGAAGGTTCCTGCCCGGCGAAGCCGGTCCACCGCGTGTTTCGTGGAACCAGGCTCCACGAAGTTCAATGCCCTTGGTGGACGTCAGACCACCTGGTTTCAGCTCCCGCACACCCGCTGGTCTCACGTCATCTGATTCACGCCCCGGGGAACCACCCCTATACTGGTCATGTCGTAGGGCCCTCCGCGAGCGCGTCGACGCGCGGTGTGGACAGGCCCCGCCAAAGGGGGATCCCGCGTGCAGGCAGAGGCACCGTGAGCGTCACCGACTACCTCGCCCGACGGTGGGACACCGTGCTCGAGCTCACGATCGAGCACTTCATCGCCGTGGTCATGGCGGTGGGCATTGCGACCCTGCTGGGCGTGCTGCTGGCCGTGCTCGTGTACCGCAGCGACCGAGCGGTCACCCTGCTCCTCGTCGCGACCAGCACCCTGTTCACGGTGCCGGCGCTGGCGTACTTCGGGGCCCTGCTCGCGATCGTCGGGCTCGGCTGGACGCCGGCGATCACGGTGCTCGTCATCTACGCGCTGCTGCCGATCGTGCGCAACACGGTGACCGGGCTGCGCGAGGTCGACCCCGCGATCGTGCGGGCCGCGACCGGCATGGGCATGGGGCGCTGGAACCGCCTGTTGCGCATCGAGCTGCCGCTGGCCTACCCCGTGATCCTGTCCGGGGTGCGGGTGTCGACCGTGCTCATCGTCGGCATCGCGGCCATCGGCGCCTGGATCAGCGGGCCCGGGCTGGGCGCGGAGCTGTTCAGTGGGATCGGGGCGTTCCCGTCCGTGCGTGCGCGGCCGCAGATCATCGTCGGGACCGTCGGCATCGTGCTCGTCGCGCTGGTCCTCGACGCGCTCCTTGCGCTGCTCACACGGCTGACGACACCGAGGGGACTGCAGTGACCGCCGCGACGCCACGGACCGCCGAGACGATGATCCGACTCGACGAGCTGACCAAGCGCTACCCCGGTCAGGAGACGCCCGCGGTCGACGCGATCGATCTCGACATCCCGGAGGGCGAGATCGTCATCCTGGTCGGGCCGTCCGGCTGCGGCAAGACCACGACGCTCGAGATGATCAACCGCCTGATCGAGCCGACCTCGGGGCGCATCTTCCTCGAGGGCGACGACGTCACCCACGTCAACGCCGACCACCTGCGGCGTCGCATGGGGTACGTGATCCAGCAGATAGGCCTCTTCCCGCACCAGACGATCGCACAGAACATCGCCACGGTGCCGAAGATGCTCGACTGGGACGACGCGCGCATCGGCGACCGCGTCGACGAACTGCTCGACCTCGTCGGGCTCGATCCGGAGACCTACCGCGACCGCTACCCGAAGGAGATGTCCGGCGGGCAGCGGCAGCGCGTCGGGGTGGCGCGCGCAATGGCCGCGGACCCGCCGGTCATGCTCATGGACGAGCCCTTCGGAGCGACCGACCCCATCACGCGCGAGCGGTTGCAGAACGAGTTCCTGCGGATCCAGGAGGACATCCGCAAGACGATCGTGTTCGTCACGCACGACATCGACGAGGCGATCAAGATGGGCGACCGCATCGCGATCCTACGGGAGGGCTCCCACATCGCGCAGTACGACACGCCCGAGCACATCCTGTCCGATCCAGCGAGTGAGTTCGTCGAGCAGTTCCTCGGCTCGGGAATCGTGCTCAAGCGGCTGAATCTCACCCGCATCGCCGATCTCGACATCTCGTGGGCCCACTGGCCCACGCTGACGGCCGACGCCGACGTCACCGACGCCCGCAAGGCCCTGCAGGACGCGGGCCGCGGACATCTGCTGCTCCTGGACGACCAGCGCCGTCCACAGCGCTGGGTCAGCGTCCGTGACCTCGAGCACCACGACAGCCTCCGCGACGCCGGCACGCAGGTGGAGGCCACCGTCGACGAGCTCGCCACGCTCAACGACGCCCTGCAGGAGATGCTGGTCAGCGACCACGGCGTCGCGGTGGTGGTCGACCGGGACGGCACGTACGCCGGCACGCTGGACCTCGACACGATCACGGCGGCGATCCACCAGATGCGCGACGAGGCGTTGGAGCGGGACGCCAAGGACGTGCACACCGGGGCGGACACGCCGTGACGGCGGTCGCGACAGGCCAGGCCGACGCGCGCGTTGCCGGACGGGAACGGCACCTGCTACGCCTGTCGCGCTATGTGGGCGTGCCGCTCGCCGTCACCGTGGCGTGTGGCGCGATGTACCTGTATGTGCAGAGCCGCGAGCTCGACTCGATCGAGGGCCGTCTGATCAACGCGCCGAACATCCGCCGCTTTGCGGTCGAGCAACTGACGATCTCCCTGTGGGCAACGCTGTTCATCCTGCTGATCGCGGTGCCGCTGGGCGTCGCGCTCACGCGTCCATGGGCACGACGGATCACCCCGTACGCGGTCGCGATCGCCAACATCGGGCAGGGCACGCCCGCGGTCGGGCTCGTGTTCCTGGTCTTCGTCCTGCGCATCTCGCGGGTTCCGACGCGGGCCACCATCATCGCCATGGTGATCTACGCCGTGTTGCCGGTGCTGCGAGGCACCATGGTCGGGCTGCAGCAGGTCGACCGCGGCGTGATCAAGGCCGCGCGGGGCATGGGCATGAGCAAGGCGGCCGTGCTGCTGAAGGTCGAGCTCCCGCTGTCTGTACCGATCCTGCTGACCGGCGTACGGACCACGCTCGTGCTCACGGTGGCGACATCCGTGCTGGGCGCGTTCGTCGGTGCCGGTACGTTCGGCGCGCTCATTGTCGGCGGGTTCGCCCAGACCCGCATGCTCGCCGTCGCCGTCGGCAGCGTCGGCGCTGCCAGCATGGCCATCATGGCGGACTGGCTCGGTGGCATCGCCGAGGACTTCCTGCGCCCAAGGGGACTGTGACGGGCGGATCACACAAGGCAACCCTGCACGTAGACACGGAAGGATCGAGCACATGCATCGGGTAGTCACGACGACGCGCTGGCTCGCGCTCGCGCTGACCCTCGTCCTCGCACTCGCCGCATGCGGCGGGGACGACGCCGAGTCCGCGGACAGCGCCGGCGACAGCGAGGCCGCGGCCGGCGGTTCCGAGGGCGGTGGCGGCGAGCTCATCAGCGACAACTTCGATCTGTCCGGTACGACCGTGCGGTTCGGCTCGAAGGACTTCACCGAGCAACTGGTGCTCGGCCAGATCGCGCGCCAGGCGCTGGAGGCCGCCGGGGCCGAGGTCCGGCTGACCGAGGACCTGCCCAGCCCGGCCGGTCCACGTGACGCGATCCTGGCCGGCGAGCTCGACGCGGCATGGGAGTACACCGGGACCGCCTGGATCAACTACCTCGGCAACGCCGAGCCCATCGACGATCCGATGGAGCAGTGGCAGTCGGTCAAGGACCAGGACGCCGAGCAGAACGACATCTTCTGGACCGAGCCGGCACCGTTCGACGACACGTACGGCATCGCGACCAACCAGCAGTTCGCGCAGGAGAACGACCTCGCCACGTTGCAGGACGTTGCGGACCTCGTCGAGAGCAACCCGGACGAGGCGACGCTGTGCCTCGACCCGACGTTCGAGTCACGTGACGACGGACTGCCGCGCTTCGAGGAGACCTACGGGGTCGACTGGCCGGACGACCAGCTCACCGTGCAGGACTTCGGCGTCATCTACGACTCGACGGCACAGGGCAACCCGTGCAACTTCGGTGAGGTCTTCACCACGGACGGCCGCATCGCCGGGCTGGACCTGGCGTTGATGGAGGACACCGACAACGCGTTCATCAGCTACCTGTCCGCGGTGATGATGCCGACGTCGTTCAACGAGGAGAACCCCGACCTGGCCGAGCTGTTCCCGACGGTCACCGCACCGCTGGACGAGGCGCGGATGACCGAGCTCAACGCCGCGGTCGACGTCGACGGTGAGTTCCCCGAGGACGTCGCCACCCAGTACCTCCAGGACGAGGGGTTCATCGAGTAGTCCGACCCGGCTTCCGAGGCCCTGACCGGCATGCGCGTGCTGGGCATCGACCTCGGGACGGGATCGACGAAGGCGGCGGTCGTCGACGACCGCGGGCACGTACGCGGCCTCGGGGTGGCGCAGCACCACATCGACCGCCCCGAGGCCGGAGCCGCCGAGATCGCACCCGACGCGTGGCTCGCATCGGCGTCCGCCGCCACCCGCGACGCCATGGCCGCGGCGGGCGGCGGCCCGGTCACCGCCGTCGGACTGTCCGGCCAGATGCACGGCGTGGTGTGCACGGACGCTGCGGGCCTCGCCGTACGACCCGCGTTATTGTGGCCGGACGTCCGCGCGTCCGGCGCGTGCGCGCGGTACGACCGCCTCCCGGTGGCGCAGCGGCGGGCGCTGGGCAACCCCGTCGTCCCCGGCATGTTCGGTCCGATGCTGGCGATGGCGCTCGACGCTGACGACGGGCTGCGTGACCGCACGCGCTGGGCGCTGTCACCCAAGGACTGGTTGCGGCTGGTCCTGACCGGCGAAGCGGCGACCGAGCCCTCCGACGCGTCCGCCACACTGGTGTGGGATGTGATGTCCGACACCTGGTCCGGTGCCGTGCTCGATGCGCTGGGCATCCCTGGCGACCTGCTGCCGCCGGTCGTCGCCTCGGACGACGTCGCCGGCAGGCTGACCGACGACGGCGCGCGACTGCTCGGCCTGCGCGACCCCGTGCCCGTGGCCGCAGGTGGGGCGGACACCGCGTGCGCGCTGCACGGCAACGTCCTGCCAACCGGGCACGTCCAGCTGTCGGTCGGCACCGGCGCGCAGATCGTCGTGCCGGTGGACCTGCCCGCACCGGTCGCGGATCCCGTGACCCACCGCTACCGGCGGGCGGAGCGTTCGGGGTGGTACGCCATGGCTGCGATCCAGAACGCCGGCCTCGCGCTCGAATGGGTGTGCGATGTACTGCGTGCGGACTGGGACGAGATGCACACCGCCCTCGACACGGCGCCGGTGGGCGCGGACGGAGTCACGTTCCACGCCTACCTGACAGGCGAACGTACGCCGCTGAACGACGCCACGGTGCGTGGTGCCTGGCAGGGTCTGGCGGCCAACCACGACCGCGCCACCCTGCTGCGGTCGGCACTGGAGGGCGTGGCCTTCGCACTGCGCGACGGCGTCGACGCGCTGCTCGCCGACGACGTGCCGCTCGGACCTGTGCACCTCGTGGGCGGCGGGTCGCTGGACCCGCGCTGGCGACACCTGCTCGCGACGGTGCTCGGCCGGCCGCTGCACGTGCGCGACCAACCCCATGCGTCGGTGCTGGGTGCGGCGCGTCTGGCAGCCGCGGCGACCGGCGTCGGGATCGACCTGCCCGATCCGAGGACGGTGGCCGTCGTCCAGCCCGACGACCGCACGGCGGCTGCGCTGTACCGCGCATGGTCGGCGTGGCGTGGCCGCCGCCCCGGTCGATGACCCGCGATCCGGCCAGGTGCTGCTGGCACGACGTCGCAGCACCCGGCCGCTCCGCCGAACGTCAGCGGCAGCGACCGTCGCGGGTGACGGCACGCGCGCAGACGTAGGTGCGCTCGACGCGGCTGAGCTGGACCTGTCGCTCCGACGCTTCGACCGGTGTCGCGACCACACGGACGCGGTACCCGAGTCGCGACTCGCTGGCCTCGCGGAGATCGAACGCGATCGCGACCGTCCTGCGCGTGACCGGTGTCTCCGAGATCACGGGATCGCCGAGTTGGCGCAGCCCGAGCGCGTCGAGCACCCGGAGACCGAGATCCAGGACATCGGGACCAACCCATGGCCGCTCGGCGGCCGGCAGTTCCGAACCGATGCTCTCGGCGCGCCCGACCACGCCGAGGAAGCGGCGGTCGGCCCATCCGGTCCTCTTGGTGCGCGGCAGTCTGACCTCGACCCACACCTCGTCGAAGATGCGCCGGGCCCGGCCCGTTGCGACGATCTCGTCGGCGGGGCGCAGGTAGCCGACGATCGGGGCGACGACACCAGGCTGCTTGCGCACGTTCAGATCGCCACCGAGCCCGAACACGATGAGCGACGTCCGCGGCGCGAACCAGGCGGCATCGTCACCGCGCAGATCGCGTTCCGGGAGGGGCGGCCGCGGCGCGGCCGACGCCGTCGAGCGCTCCGTGGCGCCGTCGGTGGTCAGGGTGTCATCCTCGCTCAGGACGTCGTCCGCGCGGGCACCGACCGTCGGTTCGGCGGTCGTCGCAACGTCCGAGGCCGCCGTCGCGACCGACGACGCCTCGTCGGCTCCAGACGTACACCCAGCCGACATGAGCACGGCGACGGCCACCACGACCTGTGCGTGGCGCACACCGCCGATCATGCCCCGACCTCCCTCCGACCGCGTCGCGCCAGCGTCGGCAGCCTACCGCGGCGCGACCGACGATCCGGTCTGACCCGCGACGGCGGCGCGGGCCGCCGCGCGGCGCCGGCCGGCCTGGTCGAGGACGACCTTGCGGAGGCGGACCGCGCCGGGCGTGACCTCGACGCACTCGTCGACGCGACAGAACTCGAGCGCCTGCTCGAGCGACAGCGGGCGGGGCGGGACCAGCCGCACGAACTCGTCGGCAGCAGCCGCGCGCACGTTCGTCAGCTTCTTCGACTTGGTCGGATTGACGTCCATGTCCTCGGCGCGCGCATTCTCGCCGACGACCATCCCCTCGTACACCTCGACGCCCGGACCGATGAACAGCGTGCCGCGCTGCTGCAGGTTGAACAGCGCGTTCGAGGTGGCGATCCCGGCGCGGTCGGCGACGAGGCTCCCGGTCGGACGCGTCCGCAGGTCGCCGTGCCACGGCTCGAGGCCCTCGAACACGTGGTGCAGGACGCCCGTGCCGCGCGTCTCGGTCAGGAACTCCGTACGGATGCCGATGAGCCCGCGTGCAGGGATCCGGTACTCCATCCGCACCCAGCCGGTGCCGTGGTTGACCATGTGCTCCATCCGCGCCCTGCGCAGCCCGAAGAGCTGGGTGACCACCCCCAGGTACTCCTCGGGCACGTCGATCGAGACCCGCTCCATCGGCTCGTGGATGCGGCCGTCGATCTGGCGGGTGACCACCTGCGGGGTTCCGACGGTGAGCTCGTAGCCCTCGCGGCGCATCAGCTCGACGAGCACTGCCAGCGCGAGCTCGCCGCGACCCTGCACCTCCCACGTGTCGGGCCGGTCGGTCGGCAGCACGCGCAGCGACACGTTGCCGACGAGCTCCGCGTCCAGACGGGCCTTGAGCAGCCGCGCCGTCACCTTGTCGCCGTCGCGTCCCGCGAGCGGCGACGTGTTGGTGCCGATCGTTATCGACAGGCTGGGCTCGTCGACGGTCAGCGCCGGCAGTGGCCGGGGGTCGTCGGGGTCGGCGAGCGTCTCACCGATCGTGACATCAGCGAGTCCGGCGATCGCGATGATGTCGCCTGCCCGCGCCTCCTCGGCCGCCACACGGTCGAGCGCGTCGGTGACGTACAGCTCAGTGACCTTGACACGCTCGATGCCGCCATCCAGGCGACACCACGCGACCGGCGCCCCGCGTCGGATGACGCCCTCGTGCACGCGGCACAGCGCCAGCCGGCCCAGGTAGGGGGACGCATCGAGGTTGGTCACCGCCGCCTGCAACGGCGCGCCGTCAGTGTAGGTGGGCGATGGGATGTGGGAGAGCAGCAGCTCGAACAGTGGCCCGAGGTCCGCGCCGCGCTCGTCGGGGTCGAGGCTCGCCCGGCCGTCGCGCGCGATGCAGTAGACGATCGGGAAGTCGATCTGCGACTCGGTGGCGTCGAGGTCGAGGAACAGTTCGTAGACCTCGTCGACGACGGTGGCCACCCGGGCGTCGGGCCGGTCGACCTTGTTGACGACCAGGATGATCGGCAGACCCGCCTCGAGTGCCTTGCGCAGCACGAACCGCGTCTGCGGCAGCGGACCCTCCGACGCGTCGACCAGCAGCAGCACCCCGTCGACCATCGCGAGGCCACGCTCGACCTCGCCACCGAAGTCGGCGTGGCCGGGCGTGTCCACGATGTTGATCGTCACGCCGCCGTACGCCACCGCGGTGTGCTTGGCGAGGATCGTGATGCCCTTCTCGCGCTCCAGATCCATCGAGTCGAGGACCCGGTCGGCGATGTCGGCGTTGGCGCGGAACGCACCGGACTGCCACAGCATCGCATCGACCAGCGTGGTCTTGCCGTGGTCGACGTGCGCCACGATGGCGACGTTGCGCAGATCAGAGCGTTCGGGCATGGGGGGCTCACAGTCGACGAGGTGGTGTGCCGCGACGGCGGCGACCGCGATGGTATCCGTGAGACACCAGTAGTCCGCGCGCCGTGCGTCCCGTGGGACGCGACGCTCACGATGCGGGGTCCCGGACAGCCAGTCCGGCGTCGTCGCGGAGGAACCCGGAGATCGCTTCCAGCATCTCGTCTCCGTCCAGCAGCGCCGGGTCGTTGTGCCCGGCGCCCTCGACCACGACCAGCCGGCCCTCGCCACCTGCGGCGTCGACGGCCCGTCGGCTGTACCGGACGGGGATCAGATCGTCCCTGCTGCCTGCGATCGCCAGCAACGGACCGTCGTAGCCGGCGATCCACGACGCGAGCGGGTAGTGGTCACGCAGCAGCCACCCGACCGGCAGCCACGGGAACCGACGGCGCGCGACGTCGGTCAGGCTCGGGAACGGCGAGCGCAGGACCACGGCCGCCGGCGGGCGGTGGGCGGCGAGCCAGGCCGCGGGCGCCGTGCCGATCGACTCCCCGAAGTAGACGATGCGTGCGCGATCGAGGCCGCTGCGACGTTCGAGGGCGACGGCGGCCGCCTCGCTGTCGGCCAGCAGGCCGTCCTGCGACGGCGAACCGGGGTTGCCGCCGAAGCCGCGGTAGTCGAGCAGCAGTGTGGCGAGCCCGCGTTCGCGCAGCGCGGCCGCGAGCGGTGCGCGATGCGCCCGGTGGCCGGCGTTGCCGTGCAGCACAAGCACAGCGCCCACCGGTTCTCCGGCAGCCGGCACGTACCACGCGCGCAGCCGCAGCCCGTCGCGCGTGACCACCGTCAGGTCCTCCGCACCCGCCAGGCCGACCTCGGCCGGAGGCGGCACCGTCTTCGACGGGAAGTAGATCAGGGCGTCCCGCACACCCAGCGGGAGCACGAGGAACACCAGGCCGAAGACGATGGATGCGATGGCGAACTGGGCCATCACGCGGATCGCCAGCAGCCGCCCGGGCGCGCGCACCGGCGTCTGGTGCACGGCCGACCGCACCGGTGGCGGGCGCGCCACCGGTCCGCGCGCCAGGTCACGCGGGTCCGCACGCCCCGTGCGGACCCGCCGCATCCAGTCGAGCACGCCAGCCGCCACCGTCATCGCTTCACGCCGACTGCGGTCCACGGTACACGGGCATCCCGTTCCGTTGCGCCGGCAGGCCGAATCGCCGGCGCTCGGCAGGCCGGTCGCCGGTGCTCGGCCGCCGCGGAGCGAAACCGCGCGCCCTCTCGGATGCTGCGCACGGCGCGTGCGCCCGGCCGAACACATCGGCGCGAAGTGCTGGGCTACGCTGCGCTCGCCGTGTGGCGCTTCAGACGACAGCTCATCGAGCGCAGCCCCGAACGCCTGCGCGTCCCGCTCGAACTGACCCTGCGGACCATCGAGGACGCGTTTCACGACCGCGTGCCGGGACTCGCCGCCGAGGTCGCCTTCTTCGTGCTGCTGTCGTTGCCGCCGCTGCTGCTGCTGGCGCTCGGCACGGTCGGGTACATCGGCGAGGCGGTGCCCGGCTTTGCCCAGGAGACCGCCAATCGGATCCTGGGGCTGGCGGGCCTGGTGCTGACCGACGAGACCGTCGAGTTGCTGCGGCCGGTGGTCGAGGGCGTGTTGACCGAGGGGCGCGGCGACCTGGCGTCGCTCGGCGTGATTCTGACCCTGTACTCGGCCTCACGCGCCCTGCGCGTGATCGTCGTCGCGCTGACGATCGCCTACGACCTACCGGAGCAGCGGCGCTCGTGGCAGCACCGGGTCTGGGGGCTGGGACTGACCATCGTCGCGGTCGTTCTGGGCGTGGTGGCCATCCCGCTGCTGGTGCTCGGCCCCGGGTTCGGGCGCGTCATCGGCACGTACGTCGTCGCGGGTGAGACCATCATCGACCTGGTGTGGCGCGTCGCCTACTGGCCGTTCGCGGCGGTGGCGGCGACGGCCCTGCTCGCCGCGCTGTACCACGTTGCCGCGCCGTGGACGACGCCCTGGCGGCGCGACGTCCCCGGCGCGGTGCTGGCGATGGTGCTGTGGCTCGCCGGCAGCGCCGCGTTGCGCCTGTACACCTCGGGATCGCTGATCTCGAACCCGCTGTTCGCCCCGCTGGCCGGCCCGCTCGTGCTGCTGCTGTGGCTGTACGTGTCGGCGTTCGCCGTGCTGCTGGGCGCCGAGTTCAACGCCGAGATCGAGAAGATGTGGCCCACGACGGGCGGTCCATCCGTCTAGGCGACCGACGCGGACCTGGCATCCAGGACAACGGCAGCGGCTCGGCCGCGCTGCTCGAGGTCGCGCTGAAGCTGGCCGGCCACGACCCGGTCAACAAGCTGCGGTTCGCCTGGTGGGGCCGAGGAGTTCGGTCTCGTGGGCTCCGAGTGCTACGTCCAGAACCTGAGCGACGAGAAGCGCGACGACATCGCGCGGTACCTGACCTTCGTTCATCAACTTCGGCATCCCGGCCGGCGGTCCGTTCACCGGCGCCGAAGTGCTCAAGACCGAAGAGCAGCAGGACATCCGGGGCCGCGTGGCTGGTGAGCGGTACGACCAGTGCTACCACCTGGCCCGCGACACCCTTCGACAACATCTCGCTGAAGGCGCTCGATGTGAGCAGCGATGCGGTTGCGTTCGCGGTCTTGGACGTACGCGTACTCGACCGAGTCGGTGAACGGCGTCGCCGGCAAGCCGGTCGACGGCCGGCCGATCGCCTTCCCCGAGCCGACGGGGCCAGAGCTGACCATCGACCAGAATGGCGGCGGCGACAGCGACATCGGTCACGAGGAGACGTCGCGAGCTGACGCGGCACCCTCCAGTCGACGACGGAGCCGGGCCCTGTGGCCCGGCTCCGTCGCACGATGCGCCGGTCGGTCGGCCGGCGTGGCACGCTTGACCCGCCACAATCCCCCGCGACCTGGGAGGGCGCATGGCCGAACTCGTCCTCGGACCCCTGCAGCGGTTCGCCGATGAGACATCCGCGACCGTCTGGGTGGAGACCGACGAGCGGTGCGAGGTCACGGTGCTCGGCAGCACGGTCGCCACCTTCTCCGTCCATGACCACCACTACGCCCTGGTCGAGATCGACGGCCTCGAGCCGGGCACCACCTACCCCTACGAGGTCGCGCTCGACGGCCGCCGGGTGTGGCCGCCGGTCGACTACGACCGGCCCGACCCGGTGATCCGCACGGGCGGCCACGGGGACGCGCAGATCGCGTTCGGGTCGTGCCGCGGTGCGGCGCCGCTCGAGCCGCCGTGGAACCTGGAGCGGTACGAGGACGAGCGTGGCCTCGGTCCCGACGCGCTGACCGCGTACGCCCACCGGATGATCGACGCCGACGAGGACGAGTGGCCCGATCTGCTCCTGCTGCTCGGCGACCAGGTGTACGCCGACGACGCGTCACCACAGACACGCGCGTTCATCCGCGAACGCCGGGACACGACCCAGCCGCCGTGGGAGGAGATCGCCGACTTCACCGAGTACACGCAGCTGTACCGCGAGAGCTGGTCGGCGCCGTTGGTGCGGTGGCTGCTGTCGACCGTTCCGGTCGCGATGATCTTCGACGACCACGACATCATCGACGACTGGAACATCTCCGAGCGCTGGCTGCACGACATCCGCGCCACCGGGTGGTGGCACGAGCGCATCGTCGGCGGGTTGGTCGCCTACTGGATCTACCAGCACATCGGCAACCTCAGCCCCACCGCGCTGGCAGCCGACGACCTCTACCAGCGGGTCCGCCGGTCCGACGACGCCGGCACGTTGCTCGACCGGTTCGCCGAGGACGCCGACGCCGACCCGGAGACCGTCCGGTGGAGCTTCGAGCGCTGGCTGGGCGATGACCACCTGATCGTCGTCGACAGCCGCGCCGCTCGCGTGCTCACCGAGGGCGAGCGGGACATGCTCGACGACATCGAGTGGCGCTGGCTGGAGGCCAAGGCGGCCGAGCAGTGCCGGCACCTGCTGCTCGCCACGTCCCTGCCCGTGCTGATGCCGCGCAGCATGCACGACCTGGAGCGGTGGAACGAGCGACTCGTCGGCGGCGCCTGGGGACGACGTGTGGCCCGGTGGGCCGAGGACGTGCGTCAGGAGTTCGACCTGGAGCACTGGTCGGCGTTCCGTGTGGGGTTCCGCCGCATGGTCAACCTGATCGGCAACGCCGCACTGCGCCGCGACGGCCCGATGTCGGTCACGGTGCTGTCCGGCGACGTGCATCACGGCTACATCGCCCGGCTCGACGTGCCCAACGCGACGACACCCGTCCATCAGGTCGTCGCGTCGCCGATGCGCCAGTCGGTCGAGCCGCTGCTGCTGCGCGCCTACCGCGTCGGCGTCGGCCCGCCGGGACGGCTCGTCGCCGCCGCCTTGGCACGCCTGGCAGGCCTGGGTCCGTCACCCGTGCACTGGGAACGCGTGAGCGAGACCCTGTTCGACAACCACGTCGCCACCGTCACGGCGGCCGCGGACGCCCTCGACGTCCGCATCGAGACGGCGCATCAGACGCGGCCGAGCGGCCCGGCGGAGCTGCGCCCCGCGATCGCACGTCGCCTGGCATGACCGCGGCGACACTCGTGGCCGGCCGTCCGCCGGTGGGTCGGTGTGCGTCACCGTCGCCGCGGCGTACCGTAGTGCGGTGCGTCGCCGCCACCATCCCCCGCTGTTGATCCTTGCCGCGCTGCTCGCGGTCATGCTCAGCGTCGGCTGCCAGGTCGCGCCCCGCGCCGGAGGCGCCGCCACCGTCGACGACGGTGGTGCCGGAGCGCAGACCGAAGTGACCCGACCGGACGACGACGCGGCGGCGGGTGATCACGTAGCGTCCGGCGACGCCGACCCGGACGGCACCGCCGCCCGGCCTCCGGTCACGCTGCCACCGTCGTGCGCCGGCCTGCCGCTGCGTCGCCTGGCCGCGCTGGTGCTGGTCGTGGGCATGCCCGACGTGACCGACCCGGCGGACCCACTGGTCGCCGAACTGTCCCGGCTCGGCGTCGGCGGGGTGTTCCTCACCGGCTACAACGTCACATCGGCCACCCAGGTCGGCGCCCTGGTCCGCGCGCTGCGGACCGGGCCGGCGCCCGCACCGCTGATCACGACCGACGAGGAGCGTGGGCGGGTGTCGAGCTTCCGCACCCTGCTGGGCTCCTCGTCGAGTCCACGGACGATGGCCGCCACCCTCACACCGGCCCAGGTGCGCGCCGATGGGCGCCGGCTCGGTCGGTCGCTGGCGGATCTGGATGTCGACTGGGACTTCGCGCCGCTGGCCGACGTCGACGATGGCCCGGCGACGGGCGTGATCGGCGACCGTGCGTTCGGCTCGATGCCGGACGTCGCGGGGCGCTATGCGCAGGCATTCGCACGTGGCCTGCGCGACGCCGGGATCCTGGCCACAGCCAAGCACTTCCCCGGCCATGGCGCCGTCCCGGCGGGCATCGACCCCCACAGCCGGAAGGTCCTCTCGACGGCGTCGCCGCAGCAGTTGCGCACCCGCCACCTCTCACCGTTCGAGCGGCTGATCGCCGGCGACGTGCCGGTCGTGATGCTCAGCCACGTGACGTACGGCCACCTGGATCGGCGGAGGCCGGCCAGCATGTCACCGGCCGCGTACCGCCTGCTGCGCGACATGGGGTTCGACGGCGTCGCGATCACCGACTCGGTGGGCATGGGCGCCGTGCACCGGCGCTGGAAGTTCCCCGCCGCGGCCGAGCAGGCCATCCGCGCCGGTGCGGACGCTGTCCTTGCCACCGACGGCACACAGGCCCGACGCATGCGCGACCGACTGGTCGACGCGGTCCGTCGGGGCCGCCTGCGACGGCGACGTCTGGACGAGGCGGCAGCACGCGTCCTGGCGCTACGTGACCACCCTCATCCCTGCCTGCGCTGAGCCCCGACGAAGTTGGCCGACCGGTCACGCGGCCAGCGCGCGATCGACGCGCGGACCGGGTGGGACGCCCCGAGCCTCGTTGACGGTGACCTGCGCCTGACGGTAGTGTTCGCTGCCAATCTGACGTCGATCTGTTCGCGTCCGAGCGGACGAGCGCGGCAACGTGCGGGGGCGCACCTGATGGTCGAGCGGGACGAGGTGGTACGTCACGGGACTGCCACTGGTGGACAGGTGTCCATCTCACTGCCGGGCTTCGAGCTCGGCAGGCCGGCGACGAGCCACGCGATCGCACTGGTCGACGACGACCGGCAGGAGTTCGTCACCGGCACCGGGGACTTCGCCCGCTGGGCGGCAGAGGAGGTCGCCGGGCTGGAGCTCGACCTGACCTACAAGTTCGCGGGTGGGCGGCTCCTGGCCGGGTCCGCACCCGCCCAGGGCGCGCCCGATCAGCAGCACACCGCGGTTGTGTGGATCGGCGGACGGTGGTCGTTGTACGCCTTCCACCCCAATGCCGCGCCGGCCACGGTCATCGACCTGCTGGCCATGCTCGAGCTCGAGGAGGGCCGGCATGGTCTGACACTGCATCCGGCGCAGGACGGGCTGGGGTGGGAAGCACCCGCGCAGCTGACGAAAGTCGTGCCGGGCCTCGGGCTGCTCGACGTCGCGCCGATGCATCCGCACGTGCGCAGCCAGATCCCACGTTGGGCGGGGACGCCCGCGCGCGGTGGCGAGGTGTACGTCGACAGGTCCAATCCCCATCAGACGGTCTACACGATCGCCAACCGCTCCTCGGCGACGCGGCTCCTACCCGACCAGGCCACGACCCGCCCGTCGCTGCAGCGCGGCCTCGGCCGGCTGAAGGTCGCGTGCACCGAGGGCACGCCAGCCTCGGACAGGGCCAACGGTCGACCGGGGCGCTAGCGTGCCGGACCAGACGCTGGGACAGCTCCTGACCGGTCTCGTGCCAGGGCTGCTGCTGCTCGTGGCGGGTGTCGGTCACCTCGCCGCGCCGCGCGTGCTGATCTCGGACCTGCGGCGCCAGGCACTCCTCGGGGAGACCATGGTCGGCCCCACAGCCTTCGCGCTGCCGGTCGCCGAGATGGGTGCCGGCGTCGGCGCGGTCATCGCGGTCGCCGGCCGGCTGCCGACGTCGGCGGCCACGCTGGCGCACCTCGTGGTCACCGTGCTGTACGTCGCGTTCACGGGGTACGCGATCGTGTTGCTGCGCCGGGCCGACGACGAGCGGGTGCCCTGCGGGTGCTCCCCCACCGGTGCGGACGTCACCGGCCTGGTGCCACTGCGCGCCGGCGTGCTCGCCGCGCTCGCCCTGGTCGCCGCGACGACGGCGCCATCGTTGACGGGCGCCACCGGTCCCGAGCTGACCGTCACCTGGCTGGCGGCTGCGACGTTCGTGGTCCTGCTGTGGACGGCACCGTCCGCGCTGGAGACATACCGCCCGTACGCGACGATCGAGGAGGGCGCACATGTCGTTCACCGCTAGCGCGCTGATCCTGACGTGGGTCGCCCTGCTGCTGCTGGGACTGGTCGTGGCGGGGCTGGTGCGGCAGGTGCACGCCCTCCAGCGCGATCTGCCGGCGGCCGCGGCCCGACGGACACCGCAGGGACGGATCGGCGCGGTGGTTCCCCCCATCCACGGGATCGATACCGCACGTGTGCGGCTGCTGCTGCTTCTCGACGCGGACTGCTCGGCCTGCGCCGGCCTGCTCGCGGGCGTCCGCACCACGCTGTCGTCCCGTGTCGTGCGTGACCACATCGCGCTGCTGTACGCCGACGGGACCGACCCGACGGCCGCCGAGGTCGGTGCACCGGTCGTCGCCGGTGCCGACGACGTCTTCACTGCGGTCGGCGCGACCGCCCTGCCGTACGGCGTGGCCCTCGACGCCGACGGTCGCGTCGCCGCGGCGACCCCGGTGGGCGGGGTGTCGCAGTTGCTGCCCCTGATCGCCGCCGCCGGCCTCGACCTGCCCGACCACGCCCGCCCGGAGGTGGCCCAGTGATCGACGACCACACCCGAATCGCTCCGCGCACCGCAGACGGCGAGGCCGCCGGACGGACGGTCGACGACGCCGGGTGCGAGCTGGATCTCGACGCCATCGCGCCGATCGGCGGCCGCCGACCCGCCAACGCCGACGCGTCCACGTTGCGCTCGCCGTCGTGGCGTCCGCGGGTCTCGCGCCGCGGAATGCTGCGGACCGCGTTCGTCGGCGCGACGGCGCTCGGCATGTCGGCCCTCGGGGTCTTCCCCCCGGCGCGTGAGGCACTGGCCGACGGCTACGACATCGCGCGGTACGGCTGCAACGGCATCGGCTACGCGAACTGCAAGGACTGCTGTTGCAGCACGGTCTGCTACAGCTGCTGCAACTTCAACGGCTGGCACAAACGCACCGGCATCCACCGACTGCGCCCGAACCAGTGCTACGCCGGCGGCGGCAACCGCTCGAAGGACGGGTGGTTCTGGCGCGCGTGCAACTGCCGCAAGTCCAACGGCACGACCGGCAAGCGCACCAACCGCTGCCACGACGGCTACACGATCGGTGACGCGGGCGCGCTCCGCACGATCTGCCGCACGCGGATCGGCTGCCTGTGACCACGGACACGTCCCAGTCGGGCACGACCGCACCACGGCGGCGTGGCGTACTGCGCCACCGCCCCGACGGCGTGCTGGCCGTGCTCGCCACCGTCGCCGTCATCGCGGCGGTCACGAGCGCGGCCGGGTGGCTGTGGTTCCTCGCCGCGGCGAGCGCCGCGTACGCGCTCGCCGCCTCACCCTGAAGCCTCAACGGCGCTGATGCGCTGGGTTCGCCCGTGTGGCGGACGACGTGGACCGGGCGACTGAGCGTCGCCACCTTCGGGTTCGGCGCGTGGTGTGGTGCGCTGTGCACACTGTTCGCGCTGTGGCTGCTTTCAGGGCTGTTCGCACCGATCACCACGCCGGTGCGGGTGGGGCTGCTGCTGGTGATCGGCCTCGCCGCGGTGGCACGTGACCTCGAGTGGATATCCGTGCGGCTGCCCCAGGCGGCCCGCCAGATCCCACGGGAGGTCCTGCAGGACGGCC
>DASUUK010000009.1 GCA_036374135.1 Euzebyales bacterium | reverse complement strand
GGTGTGATCGACCGAGGTTGCGCCGTTTCGTGGGCGAGGTCGCCGAGAGTTGGCGTTGCTAACGCAACGTCGACCCTGGGGAGGGCCTCGTGCACGCCTGTCTCGACGACCTCGTCATCGCACTGTACGTCTTCATCGACGATCTGCTCGACTCGCGACCACGGCATGGTCGGCCGCCGCGCATCAGTGACGCCGAACTGGTCTGTCTCGCGATCGCGCAGGTCCTGCTCGACGCGGGCAGCGAACGCCGCTGGCTGCGGCTGGTCGGCGACCGCCTCGGGCACCTGTTCCCGTACGTCCCCCAGCAGCCCGGCTACAACAAGCGGCTGCGCCGCCTGGCACCTGTCATCTGCGCGGTGCTGCGCGAGCTGGTCGCAGCGTCCCCGTCGGTGTGTGACCGGGTCCGGTTGCTCGACTCCACCCCGGTCCCGTGCGCGGCGTCCCGCGAGACGGTCAAACGCTCCGAGCTGGCCGGGTACGCCACCTACGGCTACTGCGCGTCGCACTCCCGGTACTTCTGGGGGTTCCGGCTGTACCTGCTGTCCACGCCTGACGGGCTGCCCGTCGACTTCGCGCTCGCGCCGGCCAACACACCCGAACGCGACGTGGCTGCTGCCATGCTCGACCGCCAACCGTTGCATCCCGGGCAGGTGCTGGTCACCGACAAAGGCTTCGCCAGCGCCGACTTCGAGACCTTCGTCGCCGATATGGGCGCGCTGGTCGTGCGTCCCGACCGCAACGACGAACGCGCGCGGTTCGGCACGCTCGGTGGGATGCGCCAGTGGGTCGAGTCGATCATCGACACCCTCAAGGGCCAACTCGACCTGGAAGGCCACGGCGGGCGTACCCTGCAAGGCGTCTTCGCCCGCGTCGTGCAGCGCCTGGCTGCACTCGCCGCAGCGATCTGGTTCAACTGGCAACTGCACACCCCCGGGCGACACCTGGTCGCCTACGACCACTGACAGCACCACAACGGAATCATTCATCTAGCGGCCGTGGATCGGCTCCCGGCTGTTGTGGATCACCGACTGGCGGTGTGCCGTCCCGCACGGCTACGGTGACGCGACCCCGTCCGCACCGTGACCGCCGCGAAGGCGGACGTGTTCGTGCCGATCCGACCCGGCACCGACGTGGCGCTCGTGCGCGCGATGGTCCATGTCCTGGATCGCGAGGAGCTCACCGACGCCGACCGGCCGGCCGCCCACACCACCGGATGGGACGAGCTACGCCGGTCGGCTGCCGCGATGCCGCCGCCGCGCGCCGCGACGATCACGGGATCGACGACGAGCTGATCACCTGGTGCGCGCGGACGTTCGCGACGCAGCGCCGGCCGTACTCACCAACGCGGCCACCGGTGCCGACGACACCGGGCCGGCGGCGTCCACGAGACCCTCGTCGAGGTCACGCGCGTGCCGGCGCACGCGGACGACTGACATCACTTCGCATCGGCGTCGACCCGGACGATGGCCGCGTGCCACGCGCGCAGCGTCCCGGCGGCGATGGTGACCGCCAGTTCGGCCTCGTCGATCGCAAGGATCTCCCAGCCGTCGCCGAACGTCGTACGGATGAACTCGCGGCTCGTACGGCGTGGCCCCGCATGACCGGGTTGGCGGTCACTGACGCACAGCAGGTGGTACCGACCGCCGGGTCGCATGACCGTGGCCAGCGCATCCACGAAGCCGGGAACAGCCGGCTCGGGCAGCGTGTGCAGCAGACCGCAGTCGATGACCGTGTCGAAGGTCTGGCCGAGCGCGTCGAGGTGCGCGACATCGAGCACCTCGAACCGGGCGTCGACACCGCGCTCCGCGGCCTTGCGCCGGGCGGCGGCCACGGCCTTCGGCGCGATGTCGACGCCGACGGCGTCCAGGCCGAGCTCAGCCGCGAGCAGGGTGTGCTCACCCGTGCCGCAGCCGACGTCCAGCACCCGTCCGGTGATCTCGCCGTCGTCGGCGAGGCGCTGGAGCAGCGGCTGCGGTCGACCGATGTCCCACGGTGGCGTGCCGTCGTACAGCGCGTCGAATCCGCCCTCCAGCCCGGGCAGCGCATCATCTGGGCTCGACGTCCCGGCGCGCAGCGTCCAGTGCGCGAGGACATCGAGCACGGCGAGCACCTCGCCGACCACGCGGTGGTCGTCGGCAGCGACGGCCGCGGCGACCGCGGGTCCGATGTGGGGCTCCTCGTGGCCACCCGCGTCGGCGATCGCCCGGTCGGCGACCTGCACCAGTCGTTGACCGAGGCGGCGGAGCTCGAGAGCGTTCATGACCTGTGACGCTAGCGCAGGACATGGCGCGCTGGGCGGCCGTCGTCGGTGACGGCCGTACACTCGGTCGCGCGCGGTCGGTGACCGCCGCGCGTGGCTGTGACCGCTGGTGGAAGGGAGCGTCGTGCACAGCACCAGGTCGGGCCTCTTCGCGGACGCGTCGCGGTTCGAGGAGCGGTTCATCGCCGACTACGACCAGATCGCCGCGAAGGTGGACGCGTTGCGCGAACACCTGGGCATGAACATCGTGCTGACCAGCGGGTCGTTCGACATCCTCCACGAGGGCCACTCGATGTACCTCGAGGCCGCGCGCGGCTTCGGCGACTTCCTGATCGTCGGTGTCGACAGTGACGAGAAGGTCCGCCGGCGCAAGGGGCCGACGCGACCCGCGGTTCCGGAGAAGGAACGGCTGCGGATGGTCACCCATCAACGTGGTGTGGGGCTGGTGACGCTCAAGCCCGCCGACGCGCCGCGCTGGGCGCTGATCAAGGCGGTGCGCCCGGACGTGCTGGTCACCACCGCCGAGACGTACGCGCCCGAGGAGATCGCCGAGCTCGAGGCCGGGTGGTGCGGACGCGTCGAGGTGCTCGACCGCATGGCTGAGGTCAGCACATCGGCACGGCTGCGCCGACTGCAGCTGCAACTCGCAGACGTCTTGTCCGAGCACCTGGCCAAGCGGCTGCCCGAGGTGTTGCAGGACATCATCGACGAGGTCGTCGGCCAGGGCGATGCCGACCGTGGGTGGGGACGGGCGGGTGAGGGCGAGCGTGAGCGAGCCGGTGGGCGGGGATCGGCGTGACGACGCAGATCCTGCTGTACCTGCCGGTGCTGCACGACGGGTACGAGCAGTTCCTTGCACGGCACGACGACGCCGATGAGGTGCTGTTGCTCGGCACCAGCTTCCGTGAGCAGTTCACGGCGCTGCGCAAGGACATCCGCGCGCTGGCTCCCGAGCGGGCGGCGGCGTACCTACGCGTCACGCTGACGGTCCCGGTGCGCGTGGTCGAGCGGGACGAGCTCGCCACCGCGATCACTGCCGACGTGCTGGTGGCGCCGGACGAGGACGTCATCCGCGACCTGATCGCTGCGGACGGTCTGGATGGCGGCAGGCACGTCGTGCTGGAGCGCACCTTCCTGCGCTGGGACCGGCCGTGGAGTGCCGCGCAACGACCCCCCGGCTACGACGGCGTGGCCGCCGACGCCGCCGAGGTACGCGCACTGCTCGACGTTGCCACAGACGAGGCGCAGCGCAGTTCCGACTGGTGGCGGCAGGTCGGCGCGATCGCCGTGCGCCAGGGGGCGGTGATCGCCCAGGCGCACAACGAGCATCGTCCCACCGAGTACGCGCCGTACCTGCACGGCGATCCGCGCGACAACTTCAGCCGCGGCGTGCGCGCCGACCTGTCGACCGCGTTGCACGCCGAGGCCGGACTGATCGCAGCCTGCGCCCGCGAGGGGATCGCGCTCGCCGGCTGCGACCTGTACGTGACGACGTTCCCGTGTCCAGCGTGCGCGCGGCTGGTCGCGGAGGCGGGTTTCGCGACGTGCTACTTCGCCGGCGGCTATTCGTCGCTGGACGGCGAGCAGATCCTGCGCACGGCCGGCGTCGAGCTGTGCTGGGTCGACGTGGCCGAGCACGCCGACGACGTCACGACGGCCGCGAGTTCAGCCGGAGCCTGACCGGCCGGTCCGCGTCGGGATCCCCGACGATCACATGCACGTGGACGTGCTCGACCGTCCCGCCGGTGTAGCGGACGTCGCCGTTGCGGATCCCCAACCCGTAGTACGTCAGGCCGTGATGCTGGCGCACCCACGCCAGCGCGTCCCAGAAGTCGTCCCGGACGTCCGCAGACAGGTCGAGCATGTCGGTGACGTGCTCGACCGGGACCAGCAGCAGGTGCAGGCTGGTCCCCGCGTACGGGAACGTGTTGCGCCGGACCGACCATCCCGGCGTGCGGTGCAGCACCGAGTGCGGATCGCCGTTCGTGGTCGGCTCGCAGAAGATGCAGATGCCCGCCTCCTCCAGGCGGCGCATGTCGTCGCGCTGAACGTCGGTGCGGGCGTTCGGCAGGTGGTACAGGGTCACCTCAGACCCGATCGTGAGTTTCGAACCGGTACGGCACACCGTCGTCGGTCGTCGCCTCGTCGGAGGTCTCGACCACCCTGAACCCGTTCAGCCAGCCCGCCGGCATAAGGGTGTCGCCGTCGACGTCGCGCAGTACGCGGGTGAGGTGGATGCGGTCGACGTCGTCCAGGGCCTGCTCGTAGATGGTCGCGCCGCCGATCACGAACACCTCGTCGTGACCGCAGAACCTGGCGACCGCGCGGGCCACGCCGAGGGCGCGCGACGTCGACGAGGCGGGGACGACGGTGTCATGCGGAGCCAGATCCCGGCGCGTGACGACCACCGACAGGCGCCGGTCCAACGGCCGGCCGAGCCGGTCGACGATCGACTGGTGGGTGCGCCTCCCGACGACCAACGCGTGGTCCAGCGTCAGGTGGCGGAAGCGTCGGAGATCCTCGCGCACGTGCCACGGCAGGTCACCCTCACGGCCGATCACGTCGTTGGTCGCCGCGGCCACGATCAACGACACCCTCATGACGTGTGCCTACCGCTGTCGCTGCTTGAGGCACGGGACGTGTGCCTGCCGCTGTCGCTGCTTGAGGCACGGGACGTGTGCCTACCGCTGTCGCTGCTTGAGGCACGGGACGTGTGCGTACCGCTGTCGCTGCTTGAGGCACGGGCGCGAGGGAGGCCGTGAGCGCTCACGGGGCGACGGGGATCGTGAGCGGGGGGTGAGGGTCGTAGTCGGCGATCGCGAAGTGCTCTGCGCGGAAGGCGTGGATGTCGGTCACCGCACGTCCCGACTCGGTCAGCTCCACGGTCGGCAGTGGCCGCGCTGGTCGCCCCAGCATCTGGCGGACGGCGTCGATCTGGTCGTCGTAGACGTGGGCGTCGCTGATCGTGTGGTGGTACGTCGCGGCTTCGAACCCGGTCAGGTGCTCGAGCATCAGGGTGAGCGCGGCGTACTGCACCATGTTCGACGGCACGCCGATCGGAACGTCGCCCGAGCGTTGGAACATGTGCAGGTGCAGGCGGTCGTCGATGACCCGCACGTGCACCCATCCGTGGCACGGCGAGATCGTCGTCCGCTGCCGCTTGCGCGCGCCGCGCACCTGGTACTGCGGGATCCACGGGGTCACGAAGTGGGTGCGGTCGGCGGGGAACTCGATGATCTGTTCGACCAGGTGGGCGAACTGATCGAACCCGGGTCCCTCCGAGGTCGGGAAGTCGTGGAAGGCGCCGCCGTAGGACCCCGGGCCGAGGCTGCCCTCGGGCAGCCCACGCTTTGAGGTCTTGGCATCGGTCGCCCATGGTCCCCACCATGTGCACCCGAACGCCTCCAGTTCCTCCAGCGTCGTGGCGCCGTTGATGAACGCGCACAGCTCGGCGATCGCCTTCCGCCAGAACCCCTTCATGCTGCGTTCGGTCACCACGGGAAAGCCGTTGCGCAGCTCGAAGGCCATGGTCTGCTGCATCAGCGTCAGCGCCTTGGGGCCCTGGCGCGTCGGGACCGGCATCCCGCGGTCCACGATGCGGGCGAGCAACTGGCGGTACTGCTCGTCGGGTGTGCGGTCAGCGACAGGCAGGTAGCGCATCACGTTCCTTCACGGGTGTGGGTCGCCACATCGTGACACCGGATGCTCGGCTGTGCGGATCACCACGACGCCGACGTCGTGTCCGCCCACCTCGCGGCCGCCCACAGGTTGCACCACGGCGACCGCAGGCTACCGCACGGCGGCGGCATGCCCCGAGCAGAGTCGTTCGAAGACCTCGTGTGCCGGGCGCCGTGAACGGCGGGGCCCGCACGCGGTGGGCCCAAGGTCTGTGTCGGGTCACCGGCACGAGTGCGGTCAAGATGCGTACGTATCTAGGTCGTCGACATCGCCTCTTTGCCTGTGGACGGGCGAATCCGCCACGAGCGCCACGGGGGCCAGCGGTCCGCCACTGTCCAGCCATCAGCGAGCGCAGGCGTCCTGCGCTCGGAGTGGAGTCGTGAGCGCGGTTCCCACGAACAAGAGGAGGTGACGACGATGGGCATTGAAGTCGTGTTCGTCGTCTGCGGAGCATTCCTGCTGCTGACAGCCATTGTCGGAGGCGGGTTCGAGATCCAGCAGTTGCGGGTGCCACGTGTGGGCACCTTCGTGCGGGTTCTGTCGGGACTGGCCGGGTTCGTGTTCGTGCTGGCCGGTGCCGCATTCGCCGCTGAGCTGGTGCCGACATCCGACCGACACATCGCTGACGAAGGTCGGTCCTCCTCGGGCGTCGAGGAGGGACCGGCTGGCGGCGGGGCCGCGAGCGACCGAAGCGAACCCGCCGATGACGCTCCGACCCACGACGCGGAGCCGACGCATGACAGCGAGCCATCTGAGTACGAGACACCGGCTGACGATCCGGCATCGCCGAGTGGGTTCTTCCAGGAGCAGTTCGTGAGCAGCGGCGACTCCACGGACGGCGCGTACACCTACCGGACGGTCACCGACGACTCGGGGCTGTTGTCCGTCGACGTCCCGTCCGAGTGGAGCGACGTCGACGGGCGTTCCTACACGGACGACGCGGGCTACACGCGGCTCGACGTCCGAGCTGCGAGTGACCTGGACGCGTTCCATTCGCGGTGGGATGTGCCCGGCCTGATCATCTCAGCGTCGGCGAACGTCAGTGACGAAGGTGTGGACGCCTTCGCCGACCGACGCGGGGAGGCGCTCAACAATGCGTGCACGTGGGTCGAGACGGAGACGTATGACGACGGCGTCTACGTCGGGTCCTACGACCTCTACACCGACTGCGGCGGAACAGACACCGAGTACGTCGTCGTGACCGCCATGCCGGACGATGCGACGTTCCTGATCGGCGCGGAGATGCAGATCGTGGATGATCGTGACTTCGCCGCACTCGATCGCATGATCGATTCGTTCCTGCTCGATGAGGAACTCGCGAACGCTGTGTGACCTGGCGTTCCCCAGACCAGGGCGCGTTGGAGTTGGACCGCGCACCGGCGCGGTCCAACTCCGCCCCACGTCGGCACCCTGCGGCCGGCGCGAGCGCGGACCCTCCCCTGCCGTCAACCCAGCTCAGGAGCGTAGCAGTCGGGCGTCCGTCGTCGCCTGCGAGCGATCGACGACGTCCGGTGCGACACGATCGATGCCGGCGAGCAGATCCGGAAGGTCCGGCCACCAGCGTCCCGCGGGCAGGCGTCTGAGCGTGCGATCGATCGCGGTCGCCGTCGACGGAACCGGCACGACCCGCGACGGCGCGGCGTCACGGAGCACGCCGAGGTACCAGTGGCGTTCGGTCGCAGGAAGGTCCTCGGCATCGAGGACGATGTAGTAGTCGGTTAGGGGCGAGCGATGCGGCATGCGGCGAGCACGTTTCCGCAGGTCGCAGGCATGCGGCCCGGCTGCACTATCGTCGACCAGCGTCCCGGCCATTGACCGTAGTGACCCCGCGACGAGTGACCGTCCGGGGTCGTGGCCGACACCAGCAAGGGGTGCCAGCAATGAACAGTGAACCACTTGACCGTGACCGCTTCTACCGACGGTCTGACCGCAACGCGCTCGCCGGCTACGTCGAGGACGAGGCCGTCCGGGTCCACACCCGCGACGGGCTGGTGCGGGCGTTGTCGCGGTCGCTCGCCGAACTGGAACGCGCGACCGACCCCCGCGACGTCGCCAGCCTCGAAACTGAGGTCATGGCGCTGCGCAGAACGCTGGACGTGGCGTGCGCACGCGGGGGTGCGGCGTGACGGTTACCCGACTCGTCGAGCTGCTGATCAGATCCCTGTCGACCGAGCACGAGGTCGCCGACGTCCGCCGCGCACACACCACCTACAGCGACCGTGTGGGGGTGTTGGTCGTAGACCGCGACGGGTTGCGGTGGCGGCTCACCGTTGCTCGTGAGCCGTGGTCCGCCCCCGTCTGACCATCGCCCTACCCGTCGAGGCCTCCGCCGTTTCTGGCGGAGGCCTCGCCGTTGTAGCAGCCAAGCCGCGCCGAAACGGACCGCGCTCAGCCCTGACAGTCCACACCACGCCGCGCCACGCCTGATGCGGCGGGTGTGCTCAGGCCGGTGAGGCGGCAGCGTTGCGTACGACGCGAGCTCCTAGTTCCCGGCGCGGTACTGGTCACGCTATGCGAGAGCGGCGCAGTGGCGGCTACGGATAGACCTGAACGATCCTGTTCGCATGCACGCTGTAGATGCGGGGGCCAGGCTTCCTGCACGCCTGGAGGATGCGGTTCCAGTTCGTCATGAACCGTGCAACCTGTTCACTGCCACTCATGTTTGAGTTGGGAAGCGCGAACATGACGACGGCACAGCGCTCTACCTCGGCGAGCTCCTCCGCTGTGCGCCTGATGTTCTTGTCCGCAGTGAGGATCGGGTAACCGTTCTGACCGGCGTCACTCAACCACTCAACGTCCGGCATCTCTTGCTCGTGCTCTCCGTACAAGTCGAAGAGCGTGTAAGCCGTCGCACCTCGGCCGCGCACGGCTTGAGGGACTTGGTAGCGCCCCAGACTGCGATCGATCACGAACTCAGGCGTCGGCGGCTGTCGCTGACTACGCCGCTTCGCCAAACGCGACCCCCGCGGCGTCTCTGACATCGCCGGACGGTACGCCGAAGTCGCGGGCGACGTCCTCAATGGAGTCTCCCGCACGAACCCGGCCGATCACGGCATCGAGCGGCGCCGATCCATTGATGAAGACAGGATGACCCCCCGCACGATCGGGCCGCACCAGCAGGATCGGATTTCGGGTGCAAGGCAGCACGAGCTCTGTAGCCCATTCATCACCGTCGAACCGGATGCGCTCGAGGTACTCCTCGATGGCCTTGTCGAACACCCGCTGTCCGTCCACCACCTGGGTTAGGCCGCTCAGAGGTCGAGCATGCCCGTTGGCGTAGTCGTAGAGGATCTTCGCACCGTCTGTGTACAGGTGTTGCGACGCAAGGACGTGCTCGATATCGAGCTCTTCTTCGAGCCGCCGGACGGCTTGCCTGATCTCTTTGAGGTGGATGCGATACTGCGTGCCGCGCCGGAACGCAGCTACGACCATGCTCTCGGTGAGACCAACGAAGGGAATGATCGGCCGTCCCGCCGGCGCAGCGATCGACGTGATCACGGGATCGCCGTGCACCGCCGGGCGGTTGGGTGGGCGCCTGACATACCCGCGCACCCAGGTGTTGTACGTGCTTTCGGGCACGCCGAGATACCTGGCCGCTTCCGCCATGGTGTAGAGCGGCCGGTCGAACCGCACATCACCGGTCACAGTCCACACCGCCCCACGTCGCGCCGATGTGTTGAGACTACCCTCAACGCCTCGTGACGAACAGTCACTACGACAGCGGTACGGCGGTGTGGCCCCACGTGGCAGGGTTCACGCCAACGTTGATCTCCGCGCCCCAGCCCGCGAACATAGGTTCGGCGTGCGGCGGGCACGCTGCCCGCCATGAACGAACCCTTGTCGCTACCGTTGCGGCCAGATCGGTGCGCGGTCCTCACCCCGTACAGCATGGGTCGCGGCGGCGGGAACCGTCAGCAGCCGCCGATCGTCGAAGTCCGCTGGCGGTTCCCGTACCCGCCGCCGCACGTGAGCGTGCTGCGGTTGTGCTCCGAGCATCGAGCGCTGCTCGCGTTCCGCGGGCAGTACATCGCCGAACGGCCGCTGGCGGATGTGTCGGTCGGGATGCTGTACGACGCCGCCGTCGAAGACTGATCGCCCCTGCGGATGGTAGACACCGATGGCGGCTCGCGGGCGCGTGCGGGGGCGCGGCCCGCCTGACATCCTCCCGACCCCGTCGGGGCGCGCCTCCGCCGTTGTGGCGGGTGCGTCAACCGTTGTGCGATGCCTTCCGACCATGCCCCGACGACGACCCACACCACAGCCAACCACCGACATCGCGGCTCGCGCTCGACGAGATCGTTAGCCGACGTCGAGGCGCGGGCACGGATCGAGTACAAGTTCGATCGGGGAATCGACACCCGAAAGTAGGGCGGAGGCGAGCAGTGACGAGCAACAACAACGACAACGACAACGACGACCAGTTCGACGAGCTGGTAGGCGACGTCGAGATCGACGACCGCGGCGTCGTCGAGGACTACGACCGCGGACGGATGTGGATCAACGCGACTGAGCACTTCTTCGAACGGGGCGAAAGTGAGAGCTATCACAAGCTGGTCAGCGCGCTTGGGTCGCTGGTCGGGTACCGACGCTTTCCGTCAGGCGCCGTCAATCCGGACGACGTCGGCAGCTTCCCGCCCTGGCGCGGTGAGGACGGCACTGTCGTCATCTTCGTGGGAAGCCAACTCGTCGCCACGTGTGACGTGCGTGACCTATTTCGGGAGTCGTAGGCGGGCGCGGCCTGTGGGGAGGCGGCCCGTCGGCACCATCACGACATCCGACGGACCGCCAAAGCCCTGGCGCTGCTCTCAGACGGTCGGGGGGCCGCCGGCCGACTGAGTGAAAGCCGGCGGCCACCCGTTTGCGGTCTGACACGCGACGCTCGGGATGGCTGATCGTGTAAGCCAACGCCGCGCGCCAGACCACATCTGTCAGATCATGCGGTCAAGATGCGGAACGCCTCGTCGACCACGACACCCGCGCCCGTCCGGAACCACAACCACGCGCCCCGCTGCCCCGTCGGCCTGCGGTTCGCGCCGACCAGATGCGGGATCAACTCGATGCGGGTGCCGACCCGGTCGGCGACCACATACCCGGCCTGAAAATCGCCGTACAGCAACACGTTGTCGTTGCCCGCGGACGCCGTGTCACCCGGCGTGTCCAGATGCGACGCCTCGTTGAGCGGGCGGCGCAACAGCCGGTCGTTGGCGACCTCCGGGAACCGCAAACTCCCACCGGCCGTCTCGAAGCTGTTGATCGTGTTGATCACCGTGAGGTTCGCGAGCCATTGCGCGTTCGGTTGGAACCGTGCGCCGAGCGCGTTCTGCAACCCCGTCACGTCGGCGACGGCGATCGTGTCGGCCGTGCCCGCCGGGACCTTCGACCCGGCCGCCAGGCCCGACGCCACACCCTCGGGTTGACCCGAGCCGGTGCCGTTGACGTGCGCGGCGGCCATCAGCTGATCGGCGGCGTCGAGCAGCAGCTTGGCGAGCTCGTTCATCCCGTTGACCGCGTCGCCCTCCCACTCGACGGAGAACGGCACGAACGCTGAACCCTTGAAGATGTTCACGGTCGGCTGCGCCATCGTCGGGGTCGCGTCGGCCGCCTCGGCGTGCTCCGCCAACCACTCGGCCGTCACACCCGCGCTGGACACGCCATGCCACACGTCGGACACCGCGGTCACGACACGGGAGATCCGCCGCAGCGGGTCGACGCTGCCCGCGGACGTGAGCATGATCGTCGGGTCCAACTGGAACGGCACCATGAACCCGCCGCCCGCGTCGGTGCCGATCTCCAACTGGCGGGACACCGTCTCCGCCCGCCGGTACGCGTCCAGCTCGTCGGCCGACCAGCTGCGGTGACCGTTCATCGGGTCGCGGACCAGCGCAGCGAACGCCGTCCGATACGCGGGGTCGCTCGACGCGACCGCCCAACGGGACAGCAGGTCACCTTCGGACGTGCCCGGCTCGTGGTGGTCGAACGCGTCGGCGAGCCGCTGCTGCCCGTCGACGGGGACACCCGCGGTCCGTTCGACCGCGGCGACCGCGCGGCCACGCAGATCAGCCGGCGACGACGCCAACGCACCAGACCGGCGCTGCCACGGATCACCGCCGAACGACCGGGCGTCCGACGGACCCGACCCAAGCGACGAACCGGGGATCGTCGACCCGCCCGCGACCGCACGCTCCACACGCTCCAGCTCGCCCCGCAACGTCCGGAGCCGCCCGAACTCCTGTTCCAGCTCGCGGAACCGTCGCTCATCGTCCGCCGTCAGCGGATCCGACCGGCCGGCCAGCACCTCAAGCTCAGCGTCGATCTGTCCCAGCCGCGCGTCGATCTCGTCCATACGTGCACCCATGGCACACCCCACATTTGCCGCCACGGTTCGGGCGGGTTGTTTGCTGTGTGGTGCGTCCGGGTGCCCTCGAGCAGCGGGCCGGCGCGTGACGCTGTTGTCTGCCGCCGCGTGCGGTAGACCATCGCTGGTCCCGACGTCACGCGTGATGCGGCGCTCTCGCCTCCGTCGGCCGCGCCCCAGTTCCGCCGGGAACGCCCATGCTGCACGACCGCGTCAGCTAATCCGAGGATACACCAGACGCATCATCAGGCGCGTCAACCCACAACGTCGCGACGTCCAACTCGACGTCGACCGCCAACCGGGTGTCCTCGTCGAACCGTTCCAACTCCGCGATCGCCGCGCGCATCTGATCCAACACCGCCAACCGAGCCGCACGCGACATACTCACCAACTACTCCTCACCCATGGGGATGGACCGGGAGGGCACCGGGGTCGGACGGAAATCCGGCCACAATCCGCTGAACCCCCCAGCTCCTCATTTATCTACGGTCCAGACTTTTCGGTCACTCATCGTCGTACTCGCCCGCGAACGGGTCGACCAGCCGCCCCGCCGAGTCCACCTCAGTCACGTCCGGCCGCTTCGACGGCGACAACTGCAACTGGTCGAACGCGGCGCGCACATCACGCGCCAAGTTCTGCTCGGCGGCGATCAGCGGGTGCGGTCTGGTCTGACCCTTCGACCCGGCGACCGTCGGGCCGTCCACCGCCAGCTGCGCGCGGACCTGCGCGAGCCGCTCCCGCAACCGCAACGCGTCAGCGAGGAGGAGCGCGTCGACCTCCGCGACACCGCCGAGCGCGCGGCGGTCCGCCACGAGCCGGCGGAACAACCGTCTGGAGGCGTCTGACAGGTCGTCAGGCGCCCGTAGGTGCGTGCTGGTCATCGCAGGTCACCCCCTGGTGAAAAAACGGGTAGTGGCCGAATGCTTGAACCCGTCCGTAGTCCGAGAGAGGTATGCATGATTGCGGAAGGTGCCGTCCGTTTTCCGTGTCGACCGGGTGCCCTCCCTTTCCGAGGTCATCGGTCGTCGTCTTCTTGGTCAGTGTCAGTGCGGCTGCATTGGTGGGCGAGGCACCACCAGTGACCGCATGTCGTGGGTGTCTGGTCCGCAGTGGTCCGCGGACCTCGCCATTGTTTCTCCATA
>DASUUK010000008.1 GCA_036374135.1 Euzebyales bacterium | reverse complement strand
GGCGAGCGCTGGGCGGCGCTCGAGCGACTCGGCGCGCGGCCGCAACGCCCGCTGTGGGCCAGCACAGGCACCAAGGACCCGAACGCGTCCGATGTGCTCTACATCGAGCAGCTCATCGCCCGCGACGTCATAAACACCATGTCACAGGCAACGCTCGCGGCGTTCGCCGACCACGGCGACGTGGCCGACGCGATCGGCCTCGACACCCACGACGCCGACCCGGTGCTGCGCGACGCCGCGGCCGCTGGCGTCGACCTGCCCGCGATCACCCGTGAGCTCGAACACGAGGGCGTGCGGGCGTTCTGCGACTCCTACCGCGAGCTGCTCGCCTGCATCGACGCCAAACTCGCCGACGTGACCACACCGGAGGCGGCTGCGTGACGGCCGTCACCGCGATGCGGGAACAACGTGGCGACGGGCACGCCGCGTCGAGGACTACGCCGCGATCGGCGACGGACCGTCGCGCTCGTCGCGTCCGGCGAATGACTGGCTGTACCTGCCCGCCGCGCCGGTGGAGGCCCGAGACGCGTCAATGTGTCGAGCGTGTGCACACGCCATCCAGGCGGTAGTTCACCGCGGCGTCGTCGACGAACATCACCGATAGCAGTTGGCCCGCGACGACCAGTCACGACGCGTGCCCGCCTTGACGTAGCCAACGTAGCCAGTTGGCTACGTTCACAAGCGCCGAAGTTACACCCAATGGACTCCAGCAGCCCGCTGACCTGCGCTTTGCGTGGAGCTAAGGGGAATCGAACCCCTGACCTCTTCCATGCCATGCACACGACGAACCGTCTGAGCTGTCCAGCGGCGTACCGCGGAGGCCACCCGCGTCCGATCGTATCCGACCGCCGAAAGAGCGACGAGCCGCGCAGGCAACACGTAATTCGTCCACAGCGCGCGCATGCGTCCTACGCCGTCGCTTCCCGTCCCGCCACGTCCGAGCATCCACGAATGGCTACGTTGCTGGCTACGTCGGCGTCATCGATCGGCGATAGCCGCGTGCCAGCGCGCGTCGCCGGTCGGGCGTGCGAGCGGGTCGGCGAACGTCTTCACCGTGTCCAACCTCGCCGAAGTCAGTCGGGAGCTCGGTGGCGTCGACACCACGTGCGGACCGGTATGCGCGGTAGGTCCGGTGCGGTGCCCGGTCGCAGGGGGGGTAGCTCGATCATCCTTAGGGCGGACGTGACCGGATCACCGAAGTTGACGTCGAGCCGGAACCGCACAACAGTCGTCGCGATGCGGGCGTCCATGGCGACACGCCCGGGTCGAAAGCGTCCTCACGGATCGGACGGGCGACCGCCGCCCCTGATCACGAACTGATCGGCGTACGGCGGCGCGCTGAGCCGGGCAAGCCAGCGCTCCATCACGTACAGCGTCAGCAGGTCCTACGTGCCGCGACCCTCACGGCGGGAACGGCGCTTCAGCTCCAGTACGCCCGCCCTCCGGGCGTCTGCCGCGTCGGCTGGCTCATTCGGCCAGCGTCACGTCCAACGCGCGCTGGACCGGCCCGTGCACGGCGAGTTCGCCGGCCAGCTGCAACAGAACGCTGAGGCGGCGTCATGACGACGCAGAATGTCGGCGCAGCGCGCCGTGCGCCAGCGGTTCTCCGAGCCAATGCCGTAAACCGCATCAGATCCGCCACGGTGCGCGCCGGGTCATCGGGGTGAGCTTCACATCTGCCGCTGTCGGCGCGCCTATGTGATCGGGGTGTTCGCCAGCGACACGACAGTCCCGACCACCAGGGCTGCGGCAACGGCCGGCATGAACCACCCCGGGCGCGCCCGGGCGCGCCACAGCGACCAGATGGCGACCACCGGGAGCAGGAGGCCGAACACGATGCTGCCAACGTGGCTGAGGTCGGACAGCGGCCACGCCTCTTCGCACATGGGCGGGCAGTAGATGATCGGGAAGCCGTTGGTCAGCGCCGCCCAGCCGGCGCCGAGGATCCCGGCGCTGGCGACGCCGCTGCCGTTGCCCCGAGCGCCCGCCATGAAGGAGATCGCCCACCAGAGCTGGATGAGCGCAACGCCGACAAGCGTCGTCGCCTCGGTCAGACTCAGCGTCCCGTGCAGGTCGAACAGGCCGACGCCGAAGTCGATGATGATGTGCAGCACGCTGACGAACATCGTCGCCAGGCCGACCCAGAGCCATGGTGGCATCCGCCAGTCGCGGCCCGACCACGCGAGTTGTTCGCTTCCCGCGTGCCCACTGGCGCGGGTGCGCTGACCGCTTGGGCTGGTAGTGGTCATGTCACTGTCCTTTCTGGCGTTTCGTGGGCGCCTACGCCGCCTGTCGGCGGACTCCGCGCCGTGGCATCGGAGTGGTTCGGTGTCCCTTCACGCCAGGCCTCCCGGAATGTCGTGCTAACCGCGGCCGGGTTGCAGGGGCTGTAGCCACAGCGACTGCTGCGTCGGCTGCATCCTGTGCTCGGCCGAAGCCAACAACTTGGTTGCGACGGTCTCCGGGTCGAACTGTTGGCGTACGCCCTCGCTGAACGCGGCGATCGTCGGCGCGGCGTCGTAGCGACGGGCGAGCGGCACGAACCGACGGCGGTCAGCGGCCTCGCTGTCACCGCGTCCCGGCACTGCGCTGGTCATCGGACGACGAGCTCGCCTGACA
>DASUUK010000007.1 GCA_036374135.1 Euzebyales bacterium | reverse complement strand
CTGCGGGTGCCGGTGGCGTGGCGCCGTGAAACGTGCCGGTGTCGTGCTGCGCGGCCGTTTCACCGGACTCTGCTGTCGTGGGCAGGTGCAGGACCATCGTCGTGCCGCCGCCGGGCGTGTCGTCGATGGTGAGCGACGCGTTGATGGCATCAGCGAATCCCCGGGCGACGGCGAGGCCAAGCCCGATGCCGTCGCTCGAGTGGCCGTCACCGATGCGCTGGAAAGGTTCGAAGATGCGGTCGCGGTCGCCCGCGGCGATCCCTTCGCCGCGGTCGACGACCCGCAGGTCCACGCCGCTGGGGATCTCGCCGGCGACGACGCGAACGGCGGTCCCGGGCGGCGACCACTTCACCGCGTTCGACAGCAGGTTGGCGATGATGCGCTCGAGCAACCCGGGGTCGGTGTGCACCCGCGGTAGCGACTCGGGCACGCTGACATCAAGGCGACGCTGGTTGTCTCCAAGCGACCGCATGGCGGCGGGCACGATCTCGTCGAGCCCGACCGGCACGGTGATGGGGTCGAGGGCGCCGCTGTGGATGCGGCTCATGTCCAGCAGGTTGCCGACGAGACGGTTGAGCCGGTCGGTCTCCTCGACGATGGTCTGGACGAACTCGTCGTGGTCGGCCCGTGTGAGGTGGACATCGGTCTGTTGGAGGCTGGTCGCGGCGGCCTTCATCGCCGCGAGCGGGGTCCGTAGGTCGTGGGAGACTGCGGCGAGCAGGGCTGCGCGCAGCTCGTTGGCCTGCTGGAGTTCGCCCGCGGTCGCGGCGACACGGGCGAGGGTTCGGCTCTCGAGGGCGACGCCGAGCTGTGCGGCGAATGCGGTGAGCACACGTCGATCCTCGGCCACCGTGCGGGAGCCGCTGAGGACCAGTACGTGGTCAGGCGGGATCGTGATGGTGTCGGAGCCTTCTTCGGGAGCGGTCGGTGGATCGGCGCCCGACGATGCCTCGGTGGTCCAGCCGCCGTCCGTAACTGAGCGGAGCAGCGTGATGCTGTGCAGCTGGAGCGCGGTCCTGATGTGGTCGACCAGCTGTTCCAGTGGCCGGTCGCTGTCCAATAGCACTCGGGCGAGGTCGCTCAGTGCCGCCGCCTCCGCGGTCGCGCGGGTCGCCTCGGCTGCCCGCCGCGCCGCGATGTCGACCAGCAGGCTGACGATCCCGCTGACGACGACGAACACCACAAGTGCCAGGACCACACGGGTGTCGGCCACCACCCACGTCCGCAGCGGGTCGGTGAAGTAGTAGTCGGTGATGGCGATCGCCGCCAGCGCGGTCGTCAGCCCCGCGGCCAGCCCGCCCACCGCGGACGCGATGACGGTGAGGCCGAGATAGAGCAGCATCACGCTGGCCAGCTCCAGCCCCCGCTGGGATGGAATGAGGAACGCGCTGAGCGCGGCGGTGCCGACGGCCCCAACCGCGAAGCCGAGAAGCCGGCGGCGACGTGACAACGCACGGTGCCGGGGGTGGCGCCACAGCCGGAGTGGCTCACCGTCGGACCCGTCGGATGAGATGACGTGGACGTCGACGCTGCCTGCGCCACGGATGACGCGGTTGATGACGGATCCGCCGATCAGCTCCTGCCATCGTGACCGGCGTGTGGCGCCGAGCACAAGCTGAGTGATTTCTTCGGAGTGCGCTGTGGCCAGCAGTGCGTCGGCCGGGTCGTCGCCGACGATCTCCAGATAGATGCCACCGAGTTGTTCGATGAGCGCCCGCTGGTCTTCGAGGTGGGGTCCCGTCGTGCGGGCCAGCCCGTCCTGGGGGATCACGTGGACGGCGACGAGCTCGCCGTGGGTGCGCGCAGCGAGGCGCGCGGCGCGGCGGATGACGTGGTCGGCGTTGGGCGCGCCGGTCAACGCCACGAGGACGCGTTCGCGGGTCTCCCAGGTCTCTCCGATGTCGTGGTCGCGTTTGTACTGGTCGAGCGCCTCGTCGACGCGGTCGGCCAGCCACAGCAGCGCGAGTTCCCGCAGGGCGCCGAGGTTGCCGGGTCGGAAGAAGTTGCCGAGCGCTGCGTCGATCTTGGACGCGTCGTAGATGAGGCCCCGCGCGAGCCGGCGGCGAACCGACTCCGGTGGCAGGTCCACCAGATCGATCTGATCGGCTGACCGCACCCGCACGTCGGGAACCGTCTCGCGCTGTTTGATTCCGGTGATCTGTTCGACGACGTCGTTGAGCGACTCGAGGTGCTGGATGTTGACTGTCGAGACGACGTCGATGCCGGCGTCGAGCAGTTCGTCGATGTCCTGCCACCGCTTGGTGTTGCGGCTGCCCGGGATGTTGGTGTGGGCGTATTCGTCGACGAGCGCAACGTCGGGCGCTCTGGTGAGGACGGCGTCGACGTCCATCTCGGAGAACGTCGCGCCGCGGTGCTCGATGGTGCGCCGCGGGATGATCTCCAGGTCGCCGATCTGGTCGGCGGTGGGCTGACGGCCGTGTGTCTCGAGGAATCCGATCACGACGTCGCGGCCGCGGTGCAGCTCACGGTTGCCGTACTGCAGCATCTCGAAGGTCTTGCCGACGCCCGGTGCGGCGCCGAGGAAGATGCGCAGGGTTCCGCGTGCCACGTGCCTGCCTATGTCAGGGCGTCGAGCGCCAGATTGAGCTCGACGACGTTGACCCGCTCCTCGCCCAGGATGCCGAACGTCGACGCTGTCGTGTGCCGCTCGATGAGATCGCGTACCCGATCTGCGTCGAGGCCGCGGGCGGTCGCGACGCGCGCCGCCTGCCGCGAGGCGTTGGCGGGCGTGATCTCGGGGTCGAGCCCGGAGCCGGATGCCGTCACGGCGTCGACGGGGACATGTGTGTCGTCGGGCAGACCGTTGGTTTCACGGTAGACAGCGACGCGCTGCTCGACGAGTGCGAGGAACGTCTCGTTCGTCGGTCCGTCGTTGGAGCCGCTGGTCGCGCTGGCGTCGTAGCCGACGTCGCCGGCTGCGGACGGTCGCGTGTGGAAGTAGCGGTCGGCGGTGAAGACCTGGCCCTGCAGCGACGAGCCGACGATCTCGCCATCGCGGCGCAGCAACGAGCCGTCGGCCTCGTCAGTGAACAGCGCGTGCGCGAGGCCGGTGACCACCAGCGGGTACGCCAGGCCGGTGAGCACGGTCATGACGAGGATCATCCGCAGTGCGGGGAGGAGTTGTCGGCGCATGGTCAGCCCATTCCCAGGCCCGAGACGACGAGGTCGATCGCCTTGATCCCGACGAACGGCACGGTCAGGCCGCCGAGTCCGTAGATCGCCAGGTTGCGGCGCAGCACCGTGGCCGCGCTGGCCGGCCGGAAGCGCACGCCGCGCAGCGCCAGCGGGATCAGGGCGATGATGATCAGGGCGTTGAAGATCACCGCGGACAGGATCGCCGAGCGCGGGCTCTCGAGCCCCATGACGTTGAGGCGGTCGAGCTGGGGGTAGACGCCGACGAACATCGCGGGGATGATCGCGAAGTACTTGGCGACGTCGTTGGCGATCGAGAACGTGGTCAGCGAGCCGCGGGTGATCAGCAGCTGCTTGCCGATCTCGACGATCTCGATGAGCTTGGTCGGGTTCGAGTCGAGGTCGACCATGTTGCCGGCCTCCTTGGCGGCCTGGGTGCCCGTGTTCATCGCCACACCGACGTCGGCCTGCGCCAGCGCCGGTGCGTCGTTGGTGCCGTCGCCGGTCATCGCGACGAGCTTGCCGTCGGCCTGCTCAGCGCGGATCAGGCGCATCTTGTCCTCGGGTGTCGCCTCGGCGAGGAAGTCGTCGACGCCGGCCTCGTCGGCGATCGCGGCGGCCGTCCTGGGGTTGTCGCCGGTGATCATGACGGTGCGGATGCCCAGCGCCCGCAGCTGATCGAAGCGTTGCGTCATCCCGCCCTTGACGATGTCCTTGAGGTGGATCACGCCGTGGATCGTGGCCGACCCGTCGCGGCGCTCGGCGACCGCCAGTGGTGTGCCTCCCGCCTCGGCGACGCGGTTGACGACCTCCTCGAAGCGATCGGGCACCTCGCCGCCGGCGTCGGCGACCCACCGGCTGATCGCGTCGGTCGCGCCCTTGCGGACCTGGCGGCCGTTCTGGTCGAACCCGCTCATGCGGGTCTCGGCGGTGAACGGGACGAGCTGAACGCCGTCGAGGCTGCGTTCACGCAGCCCGTAGCGCTGCTTGGCGAGCACGACGATGGAGCGGCCTTCCGGCGTCTGGTCGGACAGGCTCGACAGCTGGGCGACGTCGGCGAGCTCGTCCTCGGACGTCGCTCCGAGCGGGATGAGCTCGTCCGCCTGCCGGTCGCCGATGGTGATGGTGCCGGTCTTGTCCAGCAGTAGGGTGTTGCAATCGCCGGCGGCCTCCACCGCGCGGCCGCTCATCGCCAGCACGTTCCGCTGCACGAGGCGGTCCATGCCGGCGATCCCGATCGCCGACAGCAGCGCGCCGATGGTGGTGGGGATCAGGCACACCAGCAGGGCCAGCAGCACCGTGAGCGTCTGCTCTTCTCCGGAGTAGATCGCGAACGGCTGAAGGGTCACGACGACGAGCAGGAAGACGATCGTCAGCCCTGCCAGGAGGATCGACAGCGCGATCTCGTTAGGGGTCTTCTGCCGGGATGCACCCTCCACCAGACCGATCATCCGGTCCAGGAACGACTCGCCCGGTGCGGCGGTGATGCGCACGACGATCTCGTCGGACAACACCTTCGTCCCGCCGGTGACCGCGGACCGGTCGCCGCCGGACTCGCGTATCACCGGCGCGCTCTCGCCGGTCACAGCCGACTCGTCGACGCTGGCCACGCCCTCGATCACATCGCCGTCGCCGGGGATGATCTCACCCGCGCCGACGACCACGACATCGCCCACCGCCAGCTGCGTGCTGGGCGCCTCCTCGACGGCGCCCGTGTCAGTGCGACGGCGCGCGGTCGTCTCGGACCGGGTCTTCCGCAAGGTCGCGGCCTGGGCCTTGCCGCGCCCCTCGGCCATCGCTTCCGCGAAGTTCGCGAACAGCACCGTGAACCACAGCCACGCCGCCACGAGACCGGCGAACACGCTCTGCCCGGCCGTGGCGGACGGCAGGTCGCGGAGGAACAGCAGCGTCACGATGACGCTGCCGACCTCGACGACGAACATCACCGGATTGCGAACCAGCGTCCGAGGATCGAGCTTGCGGACGCTGTCACGCAACGCCAGCACGACGATCCGCTGATCGAATGTTGCCGTGGGCTTCCGTGCCATCGCATCCCTGCCTAGAGGATCACGTGCTCGGCGATCGGGCCGAGCGACAGGACCGGGAAGTACGTCAGACCCACGAGGATGAGGGTCACGCCGAGCAGGAGGATCCCGAACGTGGCACCGTCGGTCGGGAAGGTGCCGGTCGACGCGGGCACCGGCTGCTTGCG
>DASUUK010000006.1 GCA_036374135.1 Euzebyales bacterium | reverse complement strand
ACGGGCTCGCCAAGGTGCTCGAGCTGGTGGCCGGGAACCGGCAGGTGATCGTGTTCACCCACGACGACCGTCTGCCCGAGTCCGTCCGCCGGCTGGGCATCGACGCACGGGTCCTCGGCGTGACGCGGCGGACGCAGTCACGGGTCGAGGTCCGCGAGCAGCTCGAGCCGGTGGCGCGCAACATCGACGACGCACGGGGGCTGGTCAACAGCCGGGGCGTGCCCGACGAGCTCGTGGCGCGCGTGGTTGCGGGGTTGTGCCGCACGGCCGTTGAGGCCGCGTGCGTCGAGGCGATCCGGCGACGGTGGCTGGCCAGCGGCGTGCTCCACGCAGAGCACTGGGCGATGTGAGGGAGCACGCGACACGCTGCCGTTGATCCCACCCGGCGGCCGGGGGCACGATGGCCCTCGATGAACGCACGAGACATGCGCCGCACCAGCGGCTCGACGACGTGCTCGGTGCCGACGAGGCCGCGACCTTGATGGCGCATCTCCGATGCGCGACCACCCGGGTTGAACCGCTGACACCAGCGTCCGACGGGGTCGAGTCCGGCGAGCGCGGCTCGCTTGTCGTTGTGGCATCGCGCATGCGCGACGACCAGGTCGTCGAGCGCGTTGTCCGCCACGGTGATCGCGCGCAGTGCAGACAGGCGGAGGTACTCGGTCCGCTCACGGCAGATGGCTAGGCTCGTCCCACATGACCGCGACGACGCCAACACATGCGCTCGAGACGCTCCGAGCCGCAGCCGCCAGCGGCGCACTTGCCGCAGTGTGCGACCGTCACCACGTCGCTCTCCTCGTGGCGTTCGGCAGCGCAGTGAACGGTCCGGTTCGCGATCGTGCGCGAGACCTCGACATCGCGGTGCTCACCAAGCATGGTCGTTCCACGCTCGAGCTACCTACCGAACTGTCCGACCTGACGCGCTTCGACGCGATCGACCTGCTCGATCTGGGTCGGGCTGGATCAGTCGCGACGGTGGAAGCGCTGCTTCACGGTGATGTGCTCTTCGAGCGTGAGCCCGGCACGGCAGACCGCCTCCTCGCGCGGGCGGCGACCGAGAAGATGGACACCCAGTGGCTGCGCGACTGGGCGCTCGAGCTGATGGCGTCGTGACCAGCACGGTCAATCCCGACGTCGTCGTCGAACGGCTCTCCCGGATCAGGGAGCTGCTCGGTGAGATGCGCAACATCGGCGTACCCGACGGCGAAATTCTGCACTCCGATCACGTCCGGCGATACGCCCTCGAGCGGTTGGCGACGCTTGTGGTCGATTCGGCGACGGCGCTCAACTCGCACATCTCGTCTCGTGTGCTCGGCCGCGTGGCGACGACCTACGCCGAGACCTTCGACCTGGTGGCTGAGGCCGGCCCGCTCGACACCTCGTTCGCGTCTCGCATCCGAGCATCCGCGAAGCTGCGCAATCTGCTCGTCCACGACTACGCCGACATCGACTACGACATGCTCGCGAACGCGCTGACTCAGCTGCTCACCGACTATGACCAGTACACGCATGAGGTCGCTCGCTGGCTGCGGGATCAGGAGGCCGCAGCCGACTGACGCGACCGTTGTTCAGCGGCACGTACGGAGGGGACGCTTAACCGCGTGAGTCGGCACGGGGGAATGCATTGGCGAGATCGCAGCCCGAGGCGCCGCGGTGGTCGCCGAGTACGCCGCCTGCGGAGACGACGCTGTGGCGGTGGGCGATCGACCAACTGCCCGACCGCGTGGTCGTACTCCCACAGGTGGTCATGACCATCGGCCGGGGCGGACTGCCGGAGGAGGCCGAGGCGGACCTCGTGCTCGTCGATCCATCGTTCGGGGTGACGGTCGTCGAGGTGAAGGGCGGCACCGTCTACTACGACGGTCACGAGTCCGTCTGGCGACGACAGGAGGGCGGTCACAGGGAGGTCCGCGACCCCGTGCTGCAGGTCAAGAAGGCCCGCAGCCTCGTCCGCGACGCCTTGAAGGCGGCCAGCATCGACACCCGCCAGCTCGCGCTGCGCTGGGCCGTCGCCATCCCCGACGCACGCATCGACGCGCCAGGCGAACCCGTCCTCGACGCCGCGTATCTGTGGGACGGCCGGTGCATCGACCGGCTTGCGGACGCCTACCAGCGGACCTGCGGGCAGCTTGACCCGAGTGAACGCGCACCGGGACGTCAGCTCGCGAAGACCATCGTCGAGACGCTGCGCGGCCGGTCACGGTCGGCGGCACCCGCGCTGCGCACCCACGTCGAGCGCCACGAGGAACTCATCCGCGTCCACACCGAGTCGCACCGCAACGTCCTGCACCACTTCGGTGCTCACCGACGAGTGCTGGTGCGCGGGTCGGCCGGGACCGGCAAGACCTCGCTGGCCATCCACGCAGCCGCCAGGCTCGCCGCGATGGGTGAACGAGTCCTGCTCGGATGCTGGAACGTCGTGCTCGCCGGCGCCCTGAGAGACGAGTTGCACGCCGAGCTCGCAGCGATGGGAAGCCCACGCGCGGCGGAGGTGACCACCGATCCGACCGGCTCTGTGGTGGTCGGTCACCTGGTCGGGCTCGCCCGCCACGCCGGCATCGACCCTCCCGACCAGCCCGACGCCGACTGGTACCAGCAGGAGGTGCCCGCCGCGCTCACCCGCGAGGTCACCGACGGACCCTT
>DASUUK010000005.1 GCA_036374135.1 Euzebyales bacterium | reverse complement strand
GCGTAGGTGATGTCGCCACCGACGAGCTCTCGGTAGAAGTCGGCCAACGCACGCGGCTCCGGGCAGTCGAGCACGACCGCCCGCATCTTCGCGATTCCAGGCATGGCCCCATGTTGCCAGCGGGCACGACGCAGCCCGGCCAGATTCTCTTGTCGATGAGCGCTTGTAGCGGGCCGATGCACCTGCGATGTGGTCGTCACGGAGCGCGGCCTGCGGGGGTGGGCAGGGACCGGGTCGGGTAGTGACCCTTCGTGTTCTTCGACTCGTGGTACGGCGTGGCCCGTGTGGTGACCGTTGGCGGGCTCGCGTATGTCGCCGTGGTGGCGGTGTTGCGGGTCAGCGGGAAGCGGACGTTGGCGAAGTTGAATGCGTTCGATCTGGTGATCACGGTCGCTTTCGGCTCGACGCTGGCGTCCATCTCGCTGTCCCGAGACGTCGCTCTCCTCGAAGGGGCGGCGGCGGTCGCCCTGCTGGCTGCGGCGCAGTTCATCGTCGCCGTGGTGACGACCCGCTGGCCGAGCGTCCGTCACTTCGTGACCGCTGAACCGGTGGTCGTCCTCCGCGACGGTCAGCTGGTCGAGCAGGTGCTCGAACGCGAGCGGCTGACCGCGGGCGAGATCCGGCAGGCTGTCCGCTCGACAGGTCTCGGAGGTCTCGAGCACGTTGCGGCGGTGGTGCTGGAGACGGACGGTACGCTCAGCGTCGTCCCGCGATCGGCGGTCGGATCGGGCAGCGCGCTGGAGGGGATGTAGCGGGTGCGCTGGGACCATCAGCGCGCGGAGAGGACGCGCGCGGGGCCGACAGGAGCGGTTCGTCGGTGAGGTGGCACAGAACCTCCAGCCTGCTCTGCGACGTCTAGGTCCTGGAGGCGCAGGAGCGTGAGGAGCCGTCAGTTGGGCGTCGGATCACGCGGCGTCGCGTCGCCGGCGCGGCGCTGCTCGAGGAAATAGGCGCCGAGGCTCCCCGCGAGAGCGGCGAAGAACACGACGGCGTACACGGCGAGGACGACGTCGAGCACCTGCGCGAGACCATGGTCGCTGCCGGTGGGTTCGCCGGTGACGGCGGCGAGTGCGGCCGCGTGGAGCGCGCTCCCATAGGGGCGTATCCGCGCCGCCTGGTAGAGGAGGTCGGCGGACGCGAAGGTCGCGATCGCCGTGAGTACGGCGAGCCAGGCGGCGCGACCGGTCAGGGTGGCGCGGGCTGATCGGGTGCCGCGCAGCGCCGCGAGGGCCACCTGCGTGGGACGCGCCACGCGCAGGATGAGCAGTGCCCGTAGCAGCGTGAGGACGGGGACGACGAGGAAGACCAGTTGCCACCAGGTCCGCTGCAGGAACTGGGTCGTGGATGGTGCAATGACCAGTCGCAGCGCGTACTCGGCGACGAAGACGGACCAGACCAACCACGTGGCGGTGAGCAGTGCTCGTTGAAGGGTGGTTCCCTCCGCAGCGGGGCCTTGGGCGAGGACGAGCACCACGAAGAGGAGCCCGAGGATCGCCATCGCGGGGTGGAGCCGTTCATACAGATGTCGGGCGAGGCGTTCCCGTGATGTGGCGGAGCGCTCGAGGCAGCCCCGCACGGTGAGATCGACGACGGCGTCCGTGGCGTCGTCGACGAGATCCGTTCCTTGCGCACGAGGCGGCCGGGACGCGCGGATTGGCCGGCCGCTCACGCCTCGACCCGGTGGAGAAGGATCGGACGGATCGCGACGGCGGCGAGGGTGATGGTGGCGAGCGCGATGAGGCTCGCGGGCTGTTCGGTCGCAAGCCGCCATGCGGCAACGAGGGCGGCGGCTCCGGCGGCTACGGCGCCGATGGCCGGCAGCCACCGCGAGCCCTTGCTGTCGGTGGCGGCGAGGTAGTTCACGCCCGCGAAGGTGACCAGGAAGGTGAGGCTTGCGGCTTCGACGAGGCCTCCGAGCGATCCGATGGCCGCGAGTCCGGTTCCGACCGCGCCGAGAGCGATGACCGATCGCTGCGGTACGCCACGGCCGTTCTCCTCTCGAAGGAACCCCGGCAGCTCGCCCGCCTCGGCAATGCGGCGCGTGAGGCGGGCGCTGGCGAAGAGGGTGGCGTTGATGGCGGACGCGGCGGAGAAGGCTGCGGCGATGGAGACGATGATCTTGCCGATCGTGCCGGCTGCCTCCTGGCCGGCGACGGCGAGCGCGATCTCCTTCTGCGCGACGAGCGTCGGACTGCCCACGAGCATGCCGGCGCCGAGCGTGACGGCCACATACACGGCGATGACGACGACCACGGCGGGCAGGACGGCGCGACGAAGGGTCCAGTTCGGTCGGTCGATGTCGTCGTAGTCGTAGGTGAGGAGCTGGAACCCTTCGTAGGCCATGAAGATGGCAGCGGCCCCGACGACCACGCCCCCAACGGTCGGGCTGGTCTGCGTGCCGAGCGACTGGGGCTCCCAGCGGGCGATGCCGATGCCGGCGAGGAGCCCGAGGACGGCGAGCTTGCCCCACACGGTGACGATCTCGACGGCGGAGGCGTCGCCGACGCCGCGGACGTTCACCGCAGCCAAGGCGGCCATGATGCCGACGGC
>DASUUK010000004.1 GCA_036374135.1 Euzebyales bacterium | reverse complement strand
CATGATCCCGGCGATCGTCGCCCAGCTCGCGACGCTGACGAAGGACACGTCGCTCGGCTTCGTCATCGGCTACGAGGAGGCACTGCGGCGCGCGGGCTCACTGGCCCAGGCGCCGCCGAGCAACCAGCTCCAGGCGTTCGTGCTCGCCGGGATCCTCTACTTCATCGTGATCTTCGCGCTCGCACGGATCGCGCGTCGGCTGGAGGTCCGGTCACGTAAGCGCTACGGCGCGGGCAAGATGGAGGCCGGCGCAGGTCTCGAGGACATCGAGGTGCTCGGCGAGGAGGCCGACGAGGACGAGCTGGCCGAGCGCGCACGGGCAGGGGCCGTCAGCGGCTGACCTCGATGGCGCGGCGGCGATGCGGCGCGCCCGGTGTGGGGATGCCACACGCGCTCTACGGTGAGATCGTCCCACCGGTCGGATCAGATGCCGACCGGATGCCAGACCGTCTTGATCTCCAGCGGGGCCAGCAGGCGTCCGGTGCCGGGGTCGGCCGTCCAGTCGGGCTCCTCCGCGGGCGAAGGAAGGACCCGTTTGACGTTCTCGGCCGCGGCACGCTCGAGCTCACCGCGCTGGTCGGAGGCCACGCCCGTCAGGTCGAGCGCGTTGACGTCCATGTGCGCAGCGAGGACGGGCGCGAGCTCCTCGGTGTGTCCGGTCAACAGATTCACGACACCGCCGGGGAGATCCGACGTGGCCAGCACCTCGGCGAGGCTGATCGCGGGCAGTGGCCGCTCGTGACTGGCCACGACGACGGTGGTGTTGCCCGTGACGATCACCGGCGCGACGACGCTGACCAGGCCGAGCAGACTCGACGCCTGCGGCGCAATGATCGCGACCACGCCGGTGGGCTCGGGGACGCTGAAGTTGAAGTAGGGGCCGGCCACCGGGTTCGCAGCGCCGGCGACCTGACTGACCTTGTCCGCCCATCCCGCGTACCAGACCCAACGGTCGACGACCGCCGCGCCGACCCGCGTCGCGTCCGAGGCGTCGAGCCCTTCTGATCGTGCGACCTCGTCTGCGAACTGTGCGCTGCGACCCTCGAGCATCTCAGCGACGCGGTACAGGATCTGCGCCCGGTTGTAGGCCGTGCGCCCCGACCAGCCGCCGAACGCCTTGCGAGCCGCGACCACAGCATCGCGGACATCCTTGCGGGATGCGCGCGAAGCATTGGCCAGGAACTCTCCCGAGGCTGACGTCACCTCGTAGCTGCGTCCGGATTCCGAGCGGGGAAAGGCGCCGCCGACGTACAGCTTGTACGTCTTGCGCACCGCCAACCTGTCGCTCATGAGCGCGGCGCCGTGCTCTCGGCGCCGAGGTCGTCGGGCGTGATCGGCACCCCGTCGAGCGTCAGCTGACGTACGGCCAGGTGGTCGATCTGCAGATCGGCGATCGCGACTCGCCGCATGGCGGCCTGCCCGATCGCGAGCCGGCCGATGACCAGCGCTCCCACCGCCCCCGCGCCGACCGCGACCGCGCCGGTCGCCAGTGCACCCAGAGCCTTGCGTGTTACCGCCATGTCACACCCGATCCTCTCGTCACGCCCGATGCTACGGCAGCCAAGCGGATCCGGCGTACGGGCCTACGGGTCGACGGGTACGACGTCGTCGAGCTGGTCGAAGCCGGGGCGGACGAACGCCGCCGTCATGCATCGTCCGGGATCGGCGTCCGACGTCGTGCAGAAGTCCTCCAATGAGGCGACGCGCCGCGTGTCGGGAGCGACGATGTCGGGCACGTCGGCGCCGACCAGCGGTGCCACGGCGGTCCGAAACACCACGTCCAACTCTTCACCGGTCAGTTCGGCATCGAATGTGCGCCGCTGCCACAACGTCACCTCCCGGATGCTTCCGGATGCGGGATCGATCGCGACATCGGCCTGTAGGCCCCGTGGCTGCCCACCGGCTCCGCCCGGCAGCGTCAGCATGGCCACGGCAAGCGGCCCTTCGTTGCCACGCTCGGGTGTGACCAGATGGATCAGCCCGTCGTCGGAGGGCGCCGCCTCGACGAAGCGCAGCGCAGCCACCGCGTCCATGAGTCTCTCGCGGTCCAACAGTCGGCCACGTGTGCGCCCGTCGCTCGTGGTCCGACCACGAGGGCCATCGAGACCCTCGTGGCGAGTGATCTCGGTCCATTCTCCGCCGCCGTCCATCCGGGCGAACACCTGGCCGTCCACACCTCGCATGAGGAGCGGCGGCGCGCCGGCATCCGGCACCGGTCGTTGCGACCAGTCGCCGTCACGATCTGCTTCCCGGTACCTCGCCACGTGCGGAGACCCGAGCTGTTCGCGTGTGACAACGCTGACATCGACGGGACGCGCCGTGCGCCACAGCTCCGTCGACCACCGCAGACCGCTGTCGTCGAGCGTCGCGCGCGTGCGTTCGACCGCCGCGTCGAGCAGACGGCGCGGATCCTCGATCGCCCCTCCCGCGGGGTCGACCGGATCATCGTCGATGGGCGAGATCACGCCGGTGTCTCCGGTGAGACGCTGGGCGATCACGCCACCGAGGACGATCGCGCCCACCACGAGCACCGCGGCGACGACCGCCACTGCCCACCGGCGCGGGCGCACACTGGGCGGTGCGGCCGGGCCCTTGACCGGATCGATGGGATCGACCCCCATGTCGATGCGGCGGTCGATCTCCGCGCGCACCTCAGTGGATGGGCCGGCCGCCTCGTCGACGGTGATCGGCCATGCCGCGGCGACGCGGGCGTCGAGGTCGGTGCGTGCACCTCTGGTCACGAGCCGCTCCTCTCAGTGGTCACGTCGGCGGTCGGGTGCACGGTGGACGTGTCTGCGAGCAGCGCACGCAACCGACCACGGGCGCGGTGCAGCCGCACGCGGGCTGTGACCGGCCGGCACCCCAGCACCTGCGCGATCTGCGATGGTGACAGCTCCTCGACGGCCGCCAGCTGGATCACTTCCCTGTCAGCGTCCGACAGCGCCGCCAGCGCCCGCCGCATCGCCCGGATCTCACCCTGCACGCGGGTCGGAGCCTCGGCGACCGACGGCGGTTCGGTCCGCAGCCGCTCGACGAGCGCGTCGGACCGGCGACCGGAGCGCCGCTGGTTGCGCCGGACGTTGCGCGCGACGGCGAGCAGCCACGGCACCGGGTCATCGGTCGGGATCTCGGGTAGCCGCCGCCACGCGACGACGAAGACGTCCGCGACGAGGTCGTCGGCGTCCGCCGGCGAAGCACCGCCGCGCACCGCGTAGGCCCAGATCCGCCGATGAGCGGCCGCAAACAGCTCAGAGAATGCTCTGTGCTCCTGTTCGCCCGTCGCCACCGGTTCCTCCCGTCGTGTGGCTTCGGTCAGTACTGTCCGGCAGTCACTCCAGCGTTACAGCGCTCGCCCGCTGAGCGGACACGCCTTCGGTCCCCGCCCCGTCCCACCGACGCGGTCACGCCGCCAGGTACGGCGCCAGACCGTGGCGGCCACCCTCGCGGCCGAAGCCCGACTCCTTGTAGCCGCCGAAGGGGCTCGTCGGGTCGAACCTGTTGAAGGTGTTGGCCCAGACGACGCCGGCGCGGAGACGCTCTGCCGCCCACAGGATGCGACTGCCCTTCTCGGTCCACACGCCGGCCGACAAGCCGTAGGGGGTGTTGTTGGCCTTCGTGATCGCCTCGTCCGGGGTCCGGAAGGTCAGCACGGAGAGCACTGGCCCGAAGATCTCCTCCCGGGCGATGCGGTGCGACTGGCTGACGCCGGTGAACACGGTCGGCGCGAACCAGTAGCCGCGATCCGGCAGGTCGCACTGGGGCTGCCAGCGCTGCGCGCCCTGGGCCTCGCCGCTGTCGGTCAGCTCGACGATGCGCGCCAGCTGCTCGGCCGAGTTGATCGCCCCGAGGTCGGTGTTCTTGTCCAGCGGATCGCCGACCCGCAGCGTCCCCAGCCGCCGCTTGAGCCGGTCCATCACCGATTCGAGCACCGATTCCTGCACGAGCAGGCGCGATCCCGCACAGCAGACGTGCCCCTGGTTGAAGAAGATGCCGTTGACGATGCCCTCGACCGCCTGGTCGATCGGCGCGTCGTCGAAGATGACGTTGGCGGCCTTGCCACCGAGCTCGAGGGTCAGGCGCGTCGGCCGACCGGCGACGGCCCGCTGGATCTGCTTGCCGACCGCCGTCGACCCGGTGAAGGCGATCTTGTCGACGCCGTCGTGGTCGACGAGTGCCTGACCGGTGTCGCCCGCCCCCGTGACGATGTTGACGACACCGGGCGGCAGATCGATCTCCTGGAGGATCTCGGCGAGCAGCAACGCCGTCAGCGGCGTGGTCTCGGCGGGCTTGAGCACGCACGTGTTGCCGGTCGCGAGTGCGGGTGCCAGCTTCCACGCCGCCATCAGCAACGGGAAGTTCCACGGGATGATCTGACCCGCCACACCCACCGGTCGCGGGTCCGGCCCGAACCCCGCATGCTCGAGCTTGTCGGCCCACCCGGCGTACGAGAAGAAGTGGGCGGCGGCCGTCGGAACGTCGACGTCGCGCGACTCCTTGATCGGCTTGCCGTTGTCGAGCGTCTCGAGCACGGCGATCTCGCGCGCCCGCTCCTGGATCACCCGCGCAAGGCGGTACAGGTACTTCGCCCGCTCGGCGCCCGACATCGGGCCCCACACATCCATCTGCGCGCGACGGGCGGCCGACACGGCGCGGTCGACGTCCGCGGCACCGGCCGCGCTGACGGCCGCCAGCACCTCCTCGGTGGCGGGGTTGACCGTCTTGAACATCTCGCCGTCGATCGGCTCGACGAACTCGCCGTCGATGAACAGGCCGTACTCGCTGCGCAGATCGACGATCTCCCGCGACTCGGGCGCCGGCGCGTACTGCCACACGTCGGTCATCGGTGGTCCTTTCGCTCGGCCGGCCGGTCGACGACCGTGAGTACCGGTGCGCCGCCGGGCAACGCGGCGTTGCCGTGCACGGATCAGTCGATCGTGAAGTAGTCGGGGCCCGCGTAGGCGCCCGTGCGCTGCTTGACGCGCTGCATCAGCAGATCGTTGAGCAGGCTCGACGCGCCGATGCGGAACAGGTCCGGGGTCAGCCACTCCGGTCCGGCGATCTCGTTGACCAGCACGAGGTAGCGGATGGCGTCCTTGGTGGTGCGGATGCCGCCGGCAGCTTTCACGCCGACCCGACGGTCGAGCATCGGCAACGCGTCGCGGACGGCTTCGAGCATCACCAGCACCACCGGGCGCGTCGACGCCGGAGCGATCTTGCCGGTCGAGGTCTTGATGAAGTCGGCGCCCGAGAGGATCGCCAGCCACGACGCCCTGCGGACGTTGTCGAGCGTCGCCAGTTCCCCGGTCTCGAGGATCACCTTCAGGTGGGCGTCACCGCAGGCCTGCTTCGTGGCCACGATCTCCTCGGCGACGGCGCCGTAGCGGCCCGCCAGGAAGGCGCCCCGGTCGATGACCATGTCGATCTCGTGCGCCCCGGCGGCCACGGCGGCCTTCGTGTCGGCGAGCTTGACGTCCAGCGACGCACGCCCCGACGGGAATGCCGTCGCGACGGACGCCACGCGCACATCACGTCCGGCCGTGTGCTCGACGGCTACGGGCACCATGTCCGGATACACGCAGACCGCGGCCACCGGCGGAACGCCGTCGTCGGTCGGATCCGGGCGCAATGCCTTCGCACACAGTGCACGCACCTTGCCCGGTGTGTCGGCACCTTCGAGCGTGGTCAGGTCGGTCACGCCGATCGCGAGGTCGATCGCCCACAGCTTCGCGTCACGCTTGATGGACCGGGTCGCCAGGGCCGCGGCGCGGCCTTCGGCACCCACCTGGTCGACGCCTGGAAGACCGTGCAGGAACCGTCGCAGTGCGGCGTCCGATCCCGTGACGTCCGGCAGCGGCAGAGTCGTCATCGTGCTGTGCAGGCTACCCGCGCGGCGGGAGCTTGTCGTCAGCGGCCCACACCACGTCGGCTCCGTGTGCGCCACAGCGGGCGAGCTGGATCGTGGCCCCACCCGGCCACATCGTCAGCTCGACGCCGTGGTGGCGCAGCCGGCTGACCGGTTCGACGCGCAGCCACGCCAACGGGCGATCCGGCGTGGCCCGCTCACCCGCCTCCGCCACCGTCGCGACGAAGGCGGCGCGCATGTGGGCCGGCACGTACTCGAGCACCACGGAGTGGTAGAGCACCGTCGCCACACCCGACGGCGGCTCCGCCAGTTGGTCGCGGGCCCACACGTCGAGCATCGCCTGATCCACTGCCGCCGGGACCTCCTCGGCCAGCGCGAGCGCCCCACGCAGGCGTTGGTGCCGTTCATGCTGGTCGGCCCAGACCGACGCGGTCAGCGCCAGCCGTCCCTCGGCGGTCAGCGGATCGACCGGGTCGCGGTCGCATCCCCGGCGGTCGGTGACCGGCAGCCGGTCGGGCACCCACGGCGGCGGCGTCCGCCAGTGGCCCGAGAGGTCCACCGGACTCGCCGGGTCTCCCATCGTGACACCCGCGCCGCCGATGAGGAACCGGTCGCAGCGCAGGTTCAGTCCCGCGCTCGCGCCCACCTCGCGCAGCCGGAGGGGCATCCCGGTGGCGCGAACGACGGTGAGCAGCCCGACGGCGATCGCGGCGGCGCGCCCGACCTCGTTGGTCTGGCACGGGCGTGCCACATCCGCCGAGATCCGGCCGCCATGCTCGACCAGCGCCGCGCGGAAGGCCTCCCAGGCGCCATCGGGTCCGCCGGACCCACCGACGCTCGGGTAGAACATCGCCAGCCACGGTGCGCCTCGCTGCAGCACGAGCCGGTGCACGGCAGCCATGAACCGCAACGCCAGCGCATCACCGCGGGCCGGAGCGGCATGGTCGCGCAGCACCTGCCACACCGGTCCCTCGGCGGCGCAGTCGGCGGCGGCACGCTCCAGCAGGTGCGCGTACAGCGGCGAACCCATCTCGGCACACGACCGTGCCTGCGTGTGCAACTGCGCGGCCGTGGCCCGGCGCACGGCGTCGGCGTCTCCCACCCGCGTTCCCTTCGTCGGCGGTCCTTCGTCACCGCGCGCCTCGGGCCGGCCGCCGACGTTGCCGCCCCGCCCGCCTCCGCCCCGGAGGTCGCGCGCTGCCGTGCCGTCGCAGCCCGGCATACTGTCGGCCATGCCGGCCCTTCTCGCGTCCGCCATCGTCTTCGCCACGTCCGCGGGCGTGTTGATGCTCGAGATCCTCGCAGGTCGACTGCTGGCGCCGTACGTCGGCGTGACCCTGGAGACCTACACGGGCGTGATCGGCGTCGTGCTGGCGGGCATCGCCCTCGGCGCCTGGTGGGGTGGCCGACAGGCGGACGCCCGCGACCCACGGACGATGCTCGGCCCGGTGATCGCGTTCGGCGGCCTGCTGGCACTGGCCTGTCTTCCCCTCATCCGGCTGTTCGGCCCCGCGCTGGCCGGACGCAGCCCGGTGTCGATCGTGACGCTCGCGCTGCTGGGCTTCTTCGCACCGGCCACCGTGCTGTCCGCCGTGACGCCGATGGTGGTCAAGATCCAGCTCGAGAGCCTGCGCGAGACCGGACGGACCGTCGGACGGCTGTCGGCCATCAGCACCGCCGGCGCCCTGTTCGGCACGTTCGTGACCGGATTCGTGCTGCTCGCAGCCTTCCCCACACCGCCGATCGTCGTGGCGCTGGGCAGCGGGATCGTCGCCGGCGGTGTCGGACTGTGGGCCTGGCTGCCACGACAGGAGTCCGGATCGCCGACCGCGACCATGATGGGTGCCGTGGGGCTGGCGGCCGTCGGCCTGCTGCTGGGCACACCGTGCGAGCACGAGACCGCCTACTTCTGCGCGACCGTCCTCGCGGACGAGGAGGTCGACAGCGGTCGGCTGCTGATCCTCGACACGCTGCGCCACAGCTACGTCGACCTGGACGATCCGACACATCTGGAGTTCAGCTACGCGCGCAACGTGGTCGATGTCGTCGACGCCACGCTGCCACCGGGCGCACTCGACGCGGTGCACATCGGCGGTGGCGGGTTCACGCTGCCGCGCTACCTGGAGGCCACGCGTCCCGGCAGCGAGAGCCTGGTGCTGGAGCTCGACCCGGAACTCGTGCGGCTCGCACGCGACGAACTGGGGCTGCGCACGGACCCCAAGCTCCAGGTGCGCACGGGCGACGCGCGTCTGGGTCTGGAGAACGTACCGGACGACTCCCAGGATCTGGTGATCGGCGACGCGTTCGGTGGCCTCGCCGTCCCGTGGCATCTGACGACGGCCGAGTTCGCCGCCGAGATCCACCGCGTGTTGCGCCCCGGTGGGGTCTACGTGCTGAACATGATCGACCATCCGCCGCTGGCGTTCGCACGGGCCGAGGCGGCGACGCTCGGCGACGTGTTCGACGCGACCGCCGTGATCGCTCCGCCCGAACGGCTCGCCGGCGACGTGGGCGGCAACTTCGTGATGGTCGGTACTGACGCCGTCGATGCAATGGCGATCCAGCGCCAACTCGACGCCCGCGGCGAGGGTGAACAGGTGATCACCGGCGCGTCGCTCGACGCCTTCATCGGCGACGCACCGGTGCTGACCGACGCGTACGCGCCGGTCGACCAGTTGCTGGAACCGCAGCCCGCCGCGGGCTGAGCAGCCGGGGTCGTGGACGGCGTCAGACGCCTGCTGGACGTCGCCAGGCTCGGCCAGAACGTCACCGTGCGTCCGTCGAGCACCTCGGGCGGTGTGCGATCCTGACGGGAGCACGCCTCGGAGGTCACCCATGCCCCCCACTGATCTGTGCGTCGAGTCGGCGGGCATCGGGGAGCCCGCGGTGGTCCTGGTCCACGCTGGCATCGCCGACCGGCACCAGTGGGATCGCGAGTTCACCCGCTTCGCCACAACCAACCGTGTCGTGCGCTACGACGTCCGCGGGTTCGGGGCGTCACCGGACCCGGCGCGCGACTACTACGACCACGACGATCTGCTCGGCGTCATGGACGACGCCGGCATCGAGCGTGCGGTGCTGGTCGGCTCGTCGAACGGCGGGCGGATCGTGCTCGACACGGCGGTCACCGCCCCGGACCGTGTGGCGGCGATGGTGCTCGCGGGCTCGGCGTTGCCCGGCATCACGCTGGCCGACGATGTCCGGGCCGACCTCGACGCCGAGGGTGAGGCCCTCGACGCCGGCGGCATCGACCGCGCACTGGCGATCAACCTGCGCTGGTTCGTCGACGGCGTGGGTCGGTCGGCCGACGATGTCGACGCCGACGTGCGCAGCCGGGTCACGGCCTGGCTGCGGGAACTGCTGCCACGACAGGCCGCGCAGGCCCGCGCCGCAGACAGCGGGGCCCAACTGGTCGAACCCCTGGTGCGCGACCGGCTGGGCGACGTCGACATCCCCACGCTCGTGCTGGTCGGCAGCCACGACGCTCCGGGCTTCGACCGCATTGCCCGCCATCTGGCCGACCACCTGCCGCGCGCCCGGCTGGTCGAGGTCGCCGGCGCCGCGCATCTGATCAACCTCGAGCAACCGGCACGGTTCGCCGCGCTGGTGGACGACGTCCTCGCCGCACACCGGGTGTGAGCGGCGCGATGCGGTCGCGGCTCAGACCTTGCCGAAGCGGCGCGTGCGGCGCTGGTACTCGGCGACGGCGTCACGCAGTGCGGCCCGCCCGAAGTCGGGCCAGTACAGGGGCGTGAACACCAGTTCCGCGTACGCGGCCTGCCATGGCAGATAGTTCGACAGGCGCTGCTCACCCGAGGTGCGGATCAGCAGGTCGACGTCGGGAGCGTCGGTCGTGTACAGGTGCCGTTCGACGGCCGCCTCGTCGATCTTGCCGGGGTTCAGCTCGCCGGCGGCCACCTCACGCGCCAGCGCCTGCGCGGCGTCCGCGAGCTCGGCGCGACCGCCGTAGTTGAACGCGATCTGCAGCGTCATGCGGCGGTGGTGGCTGGTCCGCGCCTCGCTGTCTGCCATCAGGCGTCGCAGGCTGGCGGGGATCGGGCGCGTCTGGCGGCCGATGAACCTGATCCGCACCTGCCGCTCGTCGAGCTCGCCCGTGCGTCGGCGCAGCAGGTCGCGGTTGAAGTTCATGATGAACCGGACCTCGCCGGGCGGGCGGCGCCAGTTCTCGGTCGAGAACGCATAGACCGTCAGCCACCGGATGCCCAGCTCCAGCGCGCCCTCGACCGTGTCGAACAGGGCGTGCTCCCCCGCCTCGTGGCCCTCCCGCCGTGGCAGCCCGCGCTCGCCCGCCCACCGGCCGTTACCGTCCATGATGATCGCCACATGCCGGGGCACCCGGTCGGGATGAATCGTCGGGTGCGGATCGGGGTCACCGGTCATAGCCCACCCTCCTCGCTGACGCGAGCAGGGTGCCCCCCGGCCGGTTCGGTGACCGCTGACGCGTTCATCGCGGCACCAGCTCCCACGACTTCAGCGAGCGGCCGAGGTGGTAGGCCAGGTAGCTGTTGATCAGCGCCCCGACCGCTCGGCGGGGCCGCGCGTCCGCGGCGGCGGTGGCACCCCAGTCAGCGCCGGCGAGCGTCCGGAGCAGGCCGATCGTCGCGGGCTCCAGCGGCCGTGTGCCACCCGGCGCGCACCGGAAGCACACCACGCCCCCGGCGGCCAGGTGGAACACGTCGTGCTGGCCCGGTGCGCCACACGCCGCGCAGGCGTCGAGCTGCGGGTGGTACCCGGCCACGGACGCCAGCCGCAGCAGGTACGCGTCGAGCGTGGTGGCGGGCCACGTGGGGCCTGCGGCCAGCTGTCGCAGGCCATCGAGGAGCAGCACGTACAACCGGTTGGACCGCTCGCCCTCCTGCGCTATCACGTCGGCGGCCTCGACCATGCTCGACCCGCACGCCGACAGACTGAAGTCGGCACGCACCGCCGCGAAGCCGTCGATCAGCTCGACCTGCGTCACGATGTCGAGGTTGCGTCCCTCGTACAGCTGCAGGTCGACGTGGCTGAACGGCTCGAGCCGCCCACCGAAGCGCGACCCCGGCTTGCGCACGCCCTTTGCGACAGCGCGCACCTTGCCCCGACCGGCCGTCAGCAGGTTCACGATGCGGTCGGTCTCGCCGAGCTTGTAGGTCCGCAGGACGACGCCCTGCTCGCGGAACAGCGCCATGCGCACAGGCTACGGCGCCACCTGAGCGATCACCGGCACGCGCCACCGTTGCAACCCGCCCCGGCCCACCGGCCCCAACCGCCACACTCGCGCCACCGTGGCAACCTGCCCCGCCCCACCGGCGCGCACTGCCACGCGGGACCTCAGTAGCCCAGACGGTCGAGCGCGCGAGGGTCGCCCTGCCAGTCCTTGAGCAGCTTGACGCGCAGCTCCAGGTAGGCCCGCGTGCCCAGCAGTTGCTCGATGGCGGGCCGGGCGTCGGCACCGATGTCGCGCAGCATCGCCCCTCGGCGCCCGATCACGATGCCCTTCTGCGAGTCGCGCTCGACGAAGATCGTCGCGTGCACGACCGTGACGTCGTCGGAGGTGCCGGGAACCATCTCGTCGACGGTCACGGCGACCGAGTGCGGCACCTCCTCACGCATGCGGATGATCGCCTGCTCGCGGATGCGTTCGGCGACGCGGTGCTCGACCGACTGGTCGGTCACCTGCTCGGGCGGGAAGTACGGGGGACCTTCCGGCATGCGAGCGACGATCAGTTGCCGCACCACGTCGACCCCGTCGCCGGTCCGGGCGGACACGGGCACGACCTCGGCCCACGCACCCAGCTTGGCCATGGCGTCGATGGCGGGAAGTTGTGCGGCCCGTCCGATGCGGTCGATCTTGTTCACGACGGCGATCGTGCGGTCGGCGTGACCGGTGAGCAGGCCGGCGACGAAGCGGTCGCCCGACCCGATCCCAGCGGCCGCGTCGACCACGAACAGCAGCACGTCGACATCGGCGACCGCCTCGCGCGCGACGTCGTTGAGACGGCTGCCCAGGAGCGTGCGCGGCTTGTGCAACCCCGGCGTGTCGACGAAGACCACCTGGACGCCGTCGTCGTGCAGGATGCCGCGCACCGCGTGCCGGGTGGTCTGGGGCACCGGCGTGGTGATGGCGACCGGCTCGCCCACCAGAGCGTTGAGCAGCGTCGACTTGCCGACGTTGGGGCGCCCGACGATCGAGCAGAACCCGGATCGCAGGACGTCGGCCGTCACGACTGCGCCAGCGCGTCGGGACCGAATCCGCGTGGCAGCAGGTCCCTGCCCAGCACGTACCGTTCGACCACGCCCGCGTCACCGGCCGCCAGCACGACAAGATCGGGGGCGAACTCGTACAGCACCTGCCGGCACGTCCCGCAGGGCGTGCACACGGCGGGCCCGGTGCCCATCACGGCGAGCGCGGTGAATGACCGCCGGTCATGGCTCACCGCGTACGTCAGTGCGACGCGCTCGGCGCAGATGGTGGCTGGATACGCGGCGTTCTCGACGTTGGCCCCGGTGATCACGGTGCCGTCGGCTGTACGCAGCGCGGCACCCACGCGGAACCGTGAGTACGGCACGTACGCGCCGGCACGGGCATCGCGCGCGGCGTCGACCAGTGCCAGGTCGTCGTCGGTCAGGCCGACGTGGGCAGCCGGCTCGGGGACGCGGGTCATCGGCGATCCTCGTCGTCGGGGTCGGTGTCGTCGTCACAGCGTTCCACGAGCACCTGCGCGATGCGGCGACCGCGGACCTGCTCCGCGGTCAGCCGGATGCGGCCGACCGTGACGCGCTCCCCCGGGCTCGCGATGTGACCGAGCAGGCCGAACAGCAGGCCGCCGACCGTGTCCCACTTGTCGTCGGGCAGCCGCGCGTCGACCAGCTCTGACAGATCGTCGACCGGCAGTCGTGCGTCGACCCGCCACAGGTCGTCGTCGAGGACATCCACGAGCGGCAGCTCGTCGTCGTACTCGTCGACGATCTCACCGACGAGCTCCTCGAGGATGTCCTCGATCGTGACCAGGCCGACCGTGGCGCCGTACTCGTCGACGACGACCGCCATGTGGATCCGCGCGCCCTGCAGCTCGCGCAACAGCCCCTCGACGCTCTTGAGCTCCGGCACCACCAGGGGCGGACGCATGACCTCGGTCCACGGCCGCACGTCGCCGGTGTGCAGCAGCGCCAGGATGTCCTTGGCGTAGACGATCCCGACGATCTCGTCACGGTCCTCGCCGTGGACGGGCACGCGCGAATGGCCCGCATCGAGGACAACCTCGACCACCTCGTCGAGCGGCGCCTTTGAGGCCACGGTGACCATGTCCGGCCGTGGCACCATCACCTCGCGCACGATGGTGTCATCGAGCTCGAAGACGGCGGTCAGCATGGCATGTCGCGAGGCCGTCAGCGTCGCCTCCGCGCCGGCCACGTCGACCAGGTCGCGCAGCCGCTGCTCCGTGACGACCGGCGCCGGCTCGTCGCCGTCGCCGGGTGTGACCGTGCTGCGCAGGCGCCCGCCCGCGTGGGCCACCGGGCCCAGCGCCCGCACGGGCCAGCGCACGATCCGCGACAGGCTCGCCGCCTTGCGCTCGGGCTGTGACTCGATCAGTGCCTGCGGCACGACGTCGCCCAGCACGTACAACGCGACCACGCCGGCCGCCGCTCCCGTCACCAGACCGATGACGCCGCCGACGACCTCGAGCCCGATGGCGATCGTCACAGCGGCGTAGACGGTCCGCAGCAGCGTGGTCAACAGCGCCAGCGCATCAAGCGTCCGGGGCAGCGCATCGACCAGGGTCAGCAGCGTCTTCGCACCACCGACGTGCTCCTCGATCAACTTCTCCGCCCGCAGTGGGCTGACGCGGGCGACCGCGGCCCGTGCCGTCTCGAAGACCCCCACGGCGGCCAGCAGCAGTCCGGCGGCGGCCGCGAGGTACAGCGCCGTCATCGCGCCACGTCCCCCGGCGCGTCGAACGCGGCGAGCAGGTCGTCGGTCAGCGCGAACATGCGGTCGCGCTCGTCGGGCTCGGCGTGGTCGTACCCGAGCAGGTGCAGGATGCCGTGCACGAGCAACAGATCGACCTCACCGTCGGCGGTCCGGCCGTGATCGGCGGCCTGTCCGTGCGCGACGACGGGGCACAGCACCACGTCGCCGAGCAGGCCCGGGACGCCCGGCGTCACGTCGTCGGGTGCATCGATCGGGAACGCCAGGACATCGGTCGGGCGCGTCGCACCCATGTGCTCGGCGTTCAGCGCCGTCATTGCGTCGATGTCCACGCAGGTCACCGACAGTTCGAGCTGACGCGGCACGTCGAGCGCCCCCAGGACATGACCGGCCAGCGCGGCCAGCCGGGCGGTGTCGACGCCGACGTCCTGCTCGTCGACGACCGACACACGGGGCGCCGTTCCGCCGTCGGCCTGCGCGCCGGCGGTGGGACCGTCGGGCGGAACGTTCACACGCGGAGGCGGCTGCGTATCGGCAGCCGGGTCCTGGGCGGCCGTCCCGGACACGGGCGCGCGGCCCGCGGGCGGGGACGGCTCAGGACTGGCGGAGTCCACCCTCCCCACCTTCCACGTGGTCATAGCGCGCGTAGGCCTCGACGATCTGCTGCACGATCCGGTGCCGGACGACATCGCGGCCGCTGAGCTCGGCGAAGGCGACGCCGTCGATCCCGGCCAGCACGTCGCGCACGACCCGCAGCCCGGACCGGCGTCCCGACGGCAGGTCGACCTGCGTGACGTCGCCGGTGACGACGGCACGCGAACCAAAGCCGAGACGCGTCAGGAACATCTTCATCTGCTCAGCGGTCGTGTTCTGTGCCTCGTCGAGCACGATGAAGCTGTCGTTCAGGGTGCGCCCCCGCATGTACGCCAGCGGCGCGACCTCGATCGTGCCGCGCTCCATCAGCATGGTCAACTGCTCGGCGTCCATCATGTCGTGCAACGCGTCGAACAGCGGTCGCAGGTACGGGTCGATCTTCTCGTACAGCGTGCCCGGCAGGAACCCGAGCCGCTCGCCGGCCTCGACCGCGGGGCGCGTCAACATGATCCGGTTGACGTCCTTGCGCCGCAGCGCCTCGACGGCCATCGCCATGGCGAGGTAGGTCTTGCCCGTGCCGGCGGGCCCGATCGCGAACACCACCGTGTTGTTGCGGATGGCGTCCAGGTACGCCCGCTGGCCCGGCGTCTTGGGCCGGATCAGGCGCCCGCGGTGCGACAGGGCGGTGTCACCGAGCACATCGGCCGGACTGGCATCGGTGTCGGCGCGGACCATGTCGATCGTGCCCCGCACGAGCGACTCGTCCAGTTCGTAGCCGCGCTCGAGCAGCTTGACGAACTCGTCGAAGACCCGTGACACCTGCTGCGCCTCGGCCTCGGGACCGGAGATGGTCACGTCGTTGCCGCGCACGAGGATCTCGACGTCGAACGCGCGCTCGACGATCCGAAGCAGCGAGTCACCGGTTCCCAGCAGGGACAGCATCGAGTGCTCGACGGGGACGGAGGTCTTGATGCTGGTGATGCCTGGCAACGATGGCTCTCGTCGGTCTCATGGTCGTTTGCGTCAGCAGTGTATCCCCGGGCGCGGCGACGCGGTACGGCGATCAGCCGCCGTCGAGCGCCGTGCGGATCGTCTCGGCGGCCCGGTCGAGATCCGCCGGTGACGGGTCAGGGTCGGCGTTGGCGAAGTTGAGGTCGCGCTCGTGGTCGATCGGCACGAGGTGGATGTGCACGTGCGGCACCTCCATCCCGGCGAGGATCACCCCGACCTTGACGGGATCGTAGGCGCGCTGCAGCGCCCGGCCCAGCCGCTGCGCGACCTGGTTCAGGTGCAGCCATTCCTCGGCGTCGAGATCGACCCAGTGCTCCACCTCGACGCGTGGCACGACGAGCACATGGCCAGGCCTGAGCGGGTTGATGGACAGGAATGCCACGCAGCGCTCGTCGCGATGGACGAACCGGCCGGGCAGTTCACCCTCGATGATGCGCGTGAACACGCTGGGCATGGCACTATTCCCGTTGGTCAGACGCGTCCGGTGTGGTGACGCTGCCGGGTCCGGCCGGTTCGCCGGGTTCGTGGGCGAGGTGGCCGGGGCGTTCGTGCGGGGCGCGGCCGCAGTCGCACTCGCCGGCCACTCCAGACGCCTTGCGTGCCATCCCCAGCGTCGGCAGGGCAGTGGTGCCCGGCGGGGTCTCCAGCCGCACTTCGCCACAGCGTGGGCAGACGACCTGGTTGGCCTTGGCGCTGGTCATCGGTCTGTGTCTCCTGCCGCCTCTAGTACGGTGTCGCAGAACGCGAGCACGTCGGCGGCCTCGTCGATCAGCTTGCTGGTCGGCTTACCCGCTCCGTGGCCCGCCGATGTCTCGACGCGCAACAGCACCGGCGCGTCAGCGGCCTGCGCCGCCTGCAGTGCCGCGCAGAACTTGAACGAATGGCCGGGCACCACACGGTCGTCGTGGTCACCGGTCACGATCAGCGTCGCCGGGTACCGGGTGCCCGGCCGCACGCGGTGCAGGGGCGAGTAGGCGTACAGCGTTGCGAACTGCTCGGCGTCGTCAGGATCGCCGTAGTCGCTGCGCCAGGCCCACCCGATGGTGAAGCGGTGGAAGCGCAGCATGTCGAACACGCCCACGTGTGCGACCGCGGCCCCGAACAGATCGGGGCGCTGCGTGATGCACGCCCCGACCAGCAGCCCACCGTTCGACCCGCCCTCGATGGCCAGGCGCCCGCGGGTGGTCCACCCGTTGTCGGCGAGCCAGTGGGCACACGCGATCGCGTCGTCGAACACCTGCTGCTTGTTGGCCAGGCGTCCGGCGTCGTGCCACGACGTGCCGTACTCGCCGCCGCCCCGCAGGTTGGCGACCGCAAGGACGCCCCCGCGTTCGACCCACACCATGCGCGTGACGCTGAACGCCGGCGTCAGCGAGATCCCGAACCCGCCGTAGCCATACAGGATCGTCGGTGCGGGGCCGTGCCGCGGGCCCACATCGGCGCGGTGGATCAGGAACATCGGCACCCGGGTGCCATCGTCGGAGTCGACGAACACCTGCGACGTCACCAGGTCGTCCGACGCCGCCGGGCGGCCGTCGCCGTCGCCGTCGGACGGACCGGCGGCCGGCGAGGCGCGGCCCGGCAGCGTCGGCGCGAACACCTCGGCGGTGCGCGCTGTCCCGATGTCGACCGACAGCACCCGCGTGGGCGCGGTGAACGTCGACCACGCGACGTGGGCCACGGGGTCGGACGGCAGGCCCGTCAGGCCGGTCACGGCACCGTGGCCACCGAGCTCGACGTCCAGGCTCGAGGACCCGTCCAGGTCGACGATCGCGACGCGGTGGCTGGCGTGGTGCAGGCGGACGACGACGAGCCGCCCCCCGATGAGTGCGGCATGCTCGATCGCGTCGTCACCGGCGGGCACGATCTCACGCCAGCGCGACGGGTCATGGTCGCGCGCGTCGATGGCCACCACGCGACGGTTGGGCGCGTCGCGGTCGGTCAGCACGAACAACGTGTCGCCACTGGTGCCGATGCACTGGTACTCGGCGTCGAAGTCGTCGAGCAGCGGCCGCACCCGTGCGGCGCCCGGGTCCACCGCCGCGGGCCGCCCGACCGCGTTCCGCGCGTCACCGGTCGACGCATCACTCGACGCGGCATCGGACCCGCCGTCGTCGCGGAGGTCGGCGATGTACAGCCGGGTCCGCGGATCGGTGCCCTCCCAGACGGTGACGACCAGCCATCGCCCGTCGTAGGACACCCACGGCGTGTACCCCCACTGCGGCCGGTCGTCGCGGGCGTACACGACCCGGTCGTCGTCCTGGTCGTCCCCGATCCGGTGGAAGCACAGCCGTTGATCGGTGTTGACCTCGACGTAGTCATCGCCAGGCGCGGGACGGTCGTACGCGCTGTAGTAGAAGCCCGAACCATCAGGCGCCCACGCGGCGGTCGAGAACTTGCTCCACTCGACGACGTCGGGGTGGTCGTCACCGCGCTCGAGGTCGCGGACACGCCAGGTCATCCAGTCCGACCCACGGTCGCTGCGGGCGTACGCCATCCACCGCCCGTCCAGGCTCACCGACAGCCCGGTGAGCGCCGCCGTGCCGTCATCACTCCACGCGTTCGGATCCAGGAGCATCTCGCCCGCGTCACCGGCCGTGGGCATCGTCCACAGCACGTCCTGCGCCTGCAGGCCGGTATTGCGGAGCTGGAACCATCGCGCGCCACGCCGCCACGGCGCGCCACGGCGTGGATGGTCCCACACCGCCGTCAGACGTGCGCGGATCGCCTCGCGCCCGTCGGCCTCCGCCAGCCATGACGCAGTGAGCTGCTGCTGCGCCGCGATCCACGTTCGCGTCTGCGGGGCGTCCGTGTCCTCGAGCCACCGGTAGGGGTCCGGGACGGACGTGCCGTGGAACTCGTCGACGACGTCACCTGTCGGAGCGGCTGGGTAGGTGCGCACGATCTGTTCCTCGCTCACGGCGCCGACGGTGCCCGGTCATCGTCGACGGGGTCGACCGCCACGACGACGAGATCACGCGTCGTGCGGGTCAGGGCCACGTAGAGCCCGGCGCCGCCGGACTCGCTCGCGATCTGGTCCGGGGCCACCAGGACGACCGCATCGAACTCCAGGCCCTTGGCCTGGAGCGGGGTCAGCACGGCGAGGTCCTCGGAGCCGAGCGCCGCGTCGATCCGCTGCGCCCACGACGGTGCGGCGATGACGGCCAGCGTCCCAGCGGCATCGTCGAGATCGTCGATCGCACCGCGCACTTTCGGCACGACCTCGGCGCCTTCCACCCGCATCACGAGGGGATCCCGTCCGCTGTGACGCACCGACATGGGTGGGTGGTGGCGGATGCCCGTGATCGCCGCCTGCCCCTCCACGTAGGCCATGACCTCGGCAGGGGTCCGGTAGTTGACCGTCAGCTCGTACACCGACAGCCGCGCCGGGAGCTGCGGCGCGAGGTCGGCCCAGTCGTCCAGCGCGGTGGCGCTCATCGCCTGGTCGAGGTCCCCGACGACGGTCATCGATCCCGACGGGCACCGCCGAACCAGCATCAGCCACTGCATGGGCGAGAGCTCCTGCGCCTCGTCCACCACGATGTGGCCGTAGACGTCGTCGCCGCTGACGTCGGGCTCGAGCTGACGTCGCAGCATCTGACGTACCTCGGCGCGTCGCCCCGGATCGATGCCCAGCGTGTCGATCGCCTCCTCGATCCGCCTGCCGTCGTCGCGTCGTTCCCGGCGCGGCCGTCGGCGCTCGACCGCGGCGACCAGCACGTCGAGCAGGGCGACGTCCGCCTCGGTCCAGCCGTCGCGCACGGTGCCGGCCAGCAGGTCGATCTCCTCCGCCGGTAGCACGTCGGTGGCGACGCGCCGCAGCAGATCGCCGTCGGACAACAACACCCTCAGCATGGTGGCCGGCAGGTCGTCCCACTCGTCGTCGCGCACCCGCGACCACGGCCAGCGGCGCGCCAGGCGGTTGAGCACCGTCGCCATGCGCGCGTCGCCCTTGACGAGCTGCAGCTCGGGGGATTCGTCGAGCGTCGCCAGTCCGTCGCCGAGCAGGTCGACGATGCGGGACATGCGCACCGACCGCTCGCCCAGGCCCGGCAGGACGTCCCCGATGTAACGCAGGAACCGCGCGCTGGGTCCGATGATCAGCACCCCGCTACGCTCGATGCGGTCGCGGTTGGTGTACAGCAGGTAGGCGACCCGGTGCAGGGCAACCGCCGTCTTGCCGGTCCCAGGTCCGCCCTGGACGACCGTGACCCCGTCCAGCGCCGCCCGGATGACATCGTCCTGCTCGCGCTGGATCGTGGCGACGATGTCGCCCATCCGCTCACCCCGTGGGCGCGCCACCGCCGCCAGCAGCGCCGCTTCGCCCACGAGTTGCACATCCCCGTCGGTCGCGGCGGTGACGTCCAGCAGTTCGTCATCGAGACCGATGACGTCACGCCGACGCATGTGCACGTGCCGCCGGCGGCGCAGGCCCATCGGCTCCAACGGGGTGGCGCGGTAGAACGCGGCGGCGATCGGCGCCCGCCAGTCGACGACGAGCGGCTCGTAGTCCTCGTCACTGATGCCCAGCCGGCCGATGTGCCACGCGTCGCCGTCGTGCTCGTCGATGCGCCCGAACACCAGCCCATACTCCGCGGCGTCGATCTGGTCGAGGCGATGCAACGTCGAGCGGACGAGGGCGTCGCGGTCGTGCCGCGCCTGGTGCGTGCCACCGCGCCCCTGGGTCAGTACCTCGGACGACCGCTCCTCGGCGCGCCGCCGGAGCACCTCCAGACGCGCGTAGGCGCGGTCGACGTACGCCTGCTCGCGTTCCAGCTCGTCGGACGACCGCCGACGCTCGCCTTCGTCGTCCGAGCACATCATCCCAGGCGACCCAGTCTGTGGAGCACCAGCGCCGGTGCAACGACCGCGGCCATGTCGGCCCGCATGATCGTCGGACTCAGCCGTTGGATGCCCTCGTCCAGCTTGCGGCGCTTCGGCAGGCCACACACCACACGCACCGACGCCGGCGGCGACGGCGCGTGCGTCTCCGCCGTCACCGCGCAGACCGCGGTACCGTTCGACGTCGACGAGATCACGGCGCGACGCACCGTGCCCGTGCCGTCGGCCACGCTCACCGGGTCCCCCACGCGCCGGCGCAGCACCGTGAGCACGTGGTGCGCGACATCGTCGCGCAGGACCACCCGACCGTCGGCGCAGTCGGCTGGTTCGACGAACACGTGCGGCGTCGCCATGGCTGTCGGCTCAGGTGCCGAACACACCTCGCAGCCGGTCGAACAGGCCACGGTCGGTCGACGAGCCGGGACGGTCCTCACCACGCAGCTCCGCGAGCTCGCGCACCAGCCCTCGCTGCTGATCGTCGAGACCGGTCGGGATCTCGACCTGGCAGTGGACGTACAGATCACCACGGGCTCCGCCGCCGTTCAGCTTCGGCATGCCGGCACGCCGGACGGTCAGCACGGTGTCGGGCTGCGTTCCCGGCGGCACGGTGAGGGTGTGTGACCCGTCGATCGTCGGGATCTCGATGTCCACGCCCAGCACGGCCTGCACCATCGGCAGACGCAGGCGGCAGTGGAGGTCGTTGCCGTCGCGCTCGAAGACGTCGTGGGGCTCGACGCGGATGCGCACGAACAGGTCGCCGCTGCGCGCTCCCATCCGGCCGGCCTCGCCGCGGCCGGCCAGACGCAGGCGAGTGCCGGTGTCCACACCCGGGGGTACGTCGACCGTGACGGTCTCGTTGGTGCGGCGGCGCCCCTCTCCGGCGCACACCGGGCACGGGTTTGCGATCGTCTTGCCCGACCCACGGCACCGCGGGCAGGTCGTGGTCGTCAGCATCTGTCCGAAGATGCTGCGCGTGACCTGCTGCACGCCACCGGTGCCGTTGCAGTTGCTGCACCGGACCGCTCCGTTGCCGTCGGCGTCACCGCTGCCGTCGCACGTCTCACAGGTGCGCAGGACGTCGACCCCGAGATCGCGCCGGACGCCTTCGGCGGCCTCGTCGAGTGCGATCGTCAGATCGATCAACGCGTCGCGTCCGGCCGTCGACGCCGTGCGCGTGCCACCCGTGCGACCGGCGAACCCGCCACCGAAGAACGAGTCGATGAGGTCCGACAGGTCGCCGAAGCCGGCGAACGGATCGCCACCGGCCGCCCCACCCGGACCACGCGGATCTCCGAACCGGTCGTAGTTGGCGCGCGTCTCCGGGTTGCGCAGCACCTCGTACGCGGTGGTCAGCTCCTTGAAGCCGTCCTCGCTCCCGCCCGCGTCGGGGTGCAGCTGGCGTGCCTTCCGTCGATAGGCACGCTTGATGGTCTCCTGATCGGCATCGCGCTCGACGCCCAGGATCTCGTAGAGGTCACGCGCTGCCATCAGCCGTCCGTCGTGCCGGTGCCGGTGAGCGCCGCCAGCGCCCGCTCGAGTGAGGTCGCGACCGCCCGGACGGTCGCCATCGCCTGCCCGTAGTCCATCCGCGTCGGGCCGAGCAGGCCCAGCGATCCCAACGACTCGCTCGCGCCGTACCGCGATGCCACCATCGCGAACGGCGACAGCTCGTCCACCGGCAACTCGCTGCCGATCCGCACCGCGAGGTCGTCCTGCTTCAGCGTCTCACGCAGCATGCCGAGCAGCACCACCTGTTCCTCGAGCATGTCGTAGACGTCGTCGAGCCGGTCGATGGTCTCGTCGGTGGCCCGCAGAGCCAGTTGCGCGGCGCCGCCGACGAACACGCGATCGACCTCGAGCGCCGGTGCCGTCGCGCCCGAGCGGATGGTGGTCGCCACGCGGTCGAGCAACGGCTGCAGGTTCGTGGGCGCGGCCAGCGACACCCCGGTGATCGCGTCGTGCGCTTCGGTCAGGCGCAGTCCCGACGCCGCGTCGTTGACGACGTAGCGGGCACGCTGGACGTCGTCGTCGGCGACCGGGACGTCCAGGTCGAGGATACGCTTCTCGACCCGCCCCGTGTCGGCGATGAACACCAGCAGGATCGCATGCGGGCTCAGCGTCACGAGCTCGATGTGGCGCAGCTTGCTGCGGTCCAGCCGCGGGGCCGTGACCAGCGCGGTCAGCCGGGTCAGCCGCGAGAGCACCGACGATGTGCGCCGCAGGAGGTCCTCGACGTCCGTCGCCCGCAGCAGCATCTGGTCCACGACGTCCGGGCTGGTGGGCTTCGCGAGCTCGAGCGACGTCAGGTGGTCGACGTAGTAGCGATAGCCGGCGTCGGTGGGGATGCGCCCCGCGGAGGTGTGCGGCTGGCGGATCAGGCCGGCCTGTTCGAGCTCGACCATCTCGCTGCGCACGGTGGCCGCCGACACCGCGAGGTCGAGCTCTTCGACCACGCGCTTGGAGCCGACCGGATGGCCGTCCAGGATGAAGTCACGAACGATGGCGCGCAGGATCTGTTCCTTGCGCTGATCAAGCTGTCGGGCGGCCATGGTCACCTCCCCCACACGCGGAATGTGAGTGCAACTGTGAAATGGTATCGACCGTGGCCGGGCCGATCCGCGACGGATGTACGGTGCCTGGTGAAATGCTATCCGGCCACGCCGGCGTGGCGTCGGCGGCGCAGCGTCGGCACTGCGACGCGCCGTCCCGAGGGTCAGACATCGCTGTGGGGCACGTCCACCGTGATCGTCTCTCCCCCGAACCCGTACCGCTGATCGCGACCCTCGACCGTCACCCGCCCGACGTCGGGCGGGATCTCCACGCCGGTCTGCGTGCGGGTGAACGGCTGCTCGCCGGCGTGGTCGTGCATGAGCGTGTGCGTGGCCAGTTCGGTGCCGTCGGGGGTCAGCACCCGCCACCCGTCGGCGTAACGGTCCGGCGTGTCGTACGGCGACGACACCGTCACGGCCAGATCGAAGGTCTGCTCCCCCGCCGGGGTGATCTCGACCTCCACGATGTCGGGGTGACGCTGCGCGGCCACGGACTGGGAGGCCGTCGGCGCCGCGGCCGGCGACGCGTCGGCCCCGGCGTCCGCTCCGTCGTCGCCGGTGCTCTGGCCGCAGCCGACGAGCATCAGCGGCACGACGGCGACGAGGACGGCACGGAGGGTGGTGGCCATGCCCACAGTATGTCGGCGCGGGCCGACCGTTCACGCCCCGCCATCGGCGGGCAGCATCAGCGCATGCGCATCACACACACGGTCGAGATCCCTGCGTCGGTGGAGCAGGTGTGGCGGACCTACACGCAGGTCGAGCTGTGGCCGCACTTCATGGAGCCGATGAGCCACGTCGACATCATCGACGGTGGCCCGCTCCAGGTCGGCTCACAGGTGTGGATCAAGCAGCCCAAGCTGGGCGCCGGCACGTGGGAGGTGACCGAGATGGTGCCCGGACGCAGCTGGACGTGGGTGTCGCGGCGCCCGGGCACGACCGTCACGGCCGTCCACCTGCTGGAGCCTGTCGGGGACCGGAACACCCGCGTCCACACGACCATCGACTTCGGCGGCCCGGTCGGCGCCGTGCTCGGTCGCTTCCTGGCCGACATCACGCGCCGCTACCTCGCGGCGGAAGCCGACGGCCTCCGGGAGGCGTGCGCGCGCGACGCGTGAGCCAACGGTCAGGCGGCGCGGGCCACAGGCCCCGATGGTCGACCCGCACGATCGGCACCGAAGCCCCGACCGTGTCACCGGGCCGGCGCTGCGCAGCAGGTGCTGGTGCCCTCCTCCGTGAGGTCCTACCCTCATCACACCATGACGCGATCCGCACCCGACCCAGCCGTCGCGCCGGCCGGGCACATGATGGGCACGGCCGTTGCCGGGCGTCCCGCCGTCGACACCGTGGCAGCGCACAGCGTCAGACGACAGCCCTAGCGCCATGGCGGACGAGGCAGCCGGTGCCCGGTCCACCCCGCGGGTCCGCCGTCGCGTCGTCACACTGTCGATGGGCACGTGGCTGGCGATCGCCCTGCTGGCCGTGGCCATCGTCTCGCTGATCGCCGCGTCAGCGGTCACGTTGACACGTGCCTCGTCCGTCGCCGACACCCTGCTGCACGCCCGGTCCCGTGCGCTGCTGAGCCTGCAGTCCGGCGAGGTGGAGCGGTACCTGCAGGGCACGCGGACGTCGGTCTCGGCGCTCGCCGCCTCCGAGCGCGTCGCCCGGACCGCGGACGACTTCGCCACGGCCTACCAGCAACTGGGCGACCTCCAGCCCGCGGACGTCGAGGGCGCCGACGATGAGCTGGCCACGTGGTACCGCACCGAGCTCGTACCCGGGATCGGCGTCGCGACAGGCCAGGCGCCCGATCTCCGTCGTCTCCTGCCGGAGACCACCGCCGCGCGGTACCTGCAGCACCGCCACGTCATCGTCGACGCGGACCCGTCCGCGGACGGCGACGTCGGGGAGCCGGCGGCCGGGGACACATGGAGCACCGTGCACGCGGAGGCCGATCCCCGTCTCACCGATCTGGTCGAGGCGTCGGGCCTGGAGGACCTGTACCTGATCGACGCCGACACGGGACTCGTCGTCTACTCGGTCGAGAAGCTTCCCGACTTCGCGACCAGCCTGGACGTTGGGCCGTACAGCGGTTCGCTGCTCGCTCAGGCGTTCCGTCGGGTCCGCGACGATCCCGAGGCCGGCGTCGTGTCGAGCGACATCGCCCCGTACCTGCCCGCATCGGGCCAGCCGCAGGGGTTCGTCGCGGCGCCGGTGCACGACGGGGACCGGCTCACATCCGTGATCGCCGCGCGGATATCGCTCGACGAGATCGACCGCATCATGACCGTGGGAGGTGACTGGGAGGACGTCGGCTTCGGCGCGACCGGCGAGACCTTCCTGGTCGGCGCCGACGGCCGCATGCGGTCGATCTCGCGGGCGTTCGTCGAGGACCGTGCGGCCTACCTGCAGACCGTCGCCGATGCGGAGACCGCGACGGTCGAGGAGCGCGCGGCCATGACCGCCACCGGGACCACCGCCATCCAGCAGCGGGTGTTCACCGACGCCGAGATGGCCGACGTCGCGACCGGGGACACCGTGGACGGGACGGCCGCCGGCTACCTCGGTGAGGAGGTGTGGACGGCGCTCGAACCCGTCGATGTGCCCGGGCCGGAGTGGTCCGTCGCACTGCAGGTCATCGACGCCGAGCTGACCGCGCCGACACGCCGGTACCGCCGCCAGACGATCGTCGCGCTCGCGGTCCTCGTGTTGATCGTGTCATTCCTCGCGGTCGGGTGGGCCCGCAACGTGTTCCGGCCCATCAGGACGGTCGCGGAGCGCCTTGGCGACGTCACCGCCGGCCGCTCGGGCCCGGCGGCTACCGTGCCCGCCCGCACCCCCCGGGAGTTCGCAGTGCTGGCCTCGTCGGTCGAACGCATGATCCGCGCACTCGAACGCCGACGGGCCGAGGTCGAGACCGCCATCCGGGAACGTCGTGACATGGTCCGGACATTGCTGCCGCCGACCGTCGCCGAACGGCTCGACGCCGGAGACAGCCGCGTCGTCGACGAGATCGCGCGGGCCAGCATCGCCGTGGTGACGGTCAATGGCCTCGCCGGCCTGGTGCAGCGGCGCGACGAGGTACGGCGACGCGCGTTGCTGGACCGCATCGTTGGCGAGCTCGACGACCTCGCAAGGCGGAACGGACTGGATCGCGTCAAGATGCTCGGTGACGCCTACTTCGCCGGATGCGGCCTGGACCGGCCGTACCTGGATCACGCGCCGCGCGCCGTCGCGTTCGCGCGGGCGGCGCAACAGGCGGCGACGGTGGCCGCTCGGGAGGTCCCCGACCTGTCAGTGTCGATCGGCGTGGACACCGGGCCGGTCACCGTGGGGCTGGCGGGCAGCGCAATGCTCGTGTACGACCTGTGGGGTGACACGGCAACCAACGCCCACGCGCTGTCGCAGGCAGCACGGGCGGGCGAGATCCTGATCTCCGACCGGAGCCGGGCGGTGCTGCCGTCGGCGGTCGATGTCAGTGCCCGGCATCTGCCGGACGGGACCGCCTGGCGTGTGGACGAGCCCGCACCCGTTGAGGAGTCGGCGACATGACGTCCGTGTTGCGGGACCCGATCGTCGCGATGGTCATCGCACTGCTGGTCGTGCTACCCGTCGCCGTGATCGCCGCCGGCGAGGCGGAGGAACGGCTACGACAGCGCGACTCCGCGTTCCGTCCGGTGCTGTCCGTCCTGCGCTGGTGGACGCTGCCGTTGACCGCCCTGTGGTTCATCCTCCGCAGCGTCGTCGGCCTGCCGGACACGGGCCCTCTGGTCCGGGTCGTCGCGACCGGCATGCTGCTGTCGCTGGCCGTGGCGGCGCTCCTGGCGACACGGTTGGTGATCGCGCGGCTCAAGCGTCGACGGGGTACGGACAGACGCGGACAGCTGCCGCAGATCGTGCTCGCCCTCCCACGGCTGGCCATCACCCTGGTGATCGGCTGGCTGCTGCTCGACACGGTGTGGGGCGTCGACCTGTCCGCGGCGCTGACAGCGCTCGGGGTCGGGACCCTCGTGGTGTCCTTCGCGCTGCAGGACACCCTCAGCGGTCTGGCATCCGGGTTGCTGATGCTGGCGGACGCACCCTTCGCACCCGGTGACTGGATCCGTCACGGCGAGGTCGAAGGACGGGTCGTCGACCTCAGCTGGCGCAGCACGCGGATCGAGAGCCGGGACGGTGACCTGATCATCGTGCCCAACGCCGAACTGGCGGCCGCGATGCTCGTCAACTTCGACCGTCCGGGCCGCCTGCACCGCGTCGTCGTCCCGGTCCAGGTCGCCTACGCCAACCCGCCGAGCCGTGCGCGCGACATGCTGCTCGACGCTGCGCGTGCCACGCCAGACGTGCTCACAGATCCCGCGCCCAACGTCCGCGTCGTGCAGATCGACGACCCGCTCATGGGCTACGAGGTCGACCTGTGGATCGACGACTTCCGGATCGCGCCGCGCGTGTCCAGCGAGTTCGGAGCGCTCGTCTGGTACCACTCACACCGCCACGACGTGCCGTTGCCCAGCCCTGCCTACGACCTGTACGTCTACGACGGCGTCGCGGCGAGTGCCTCGGCGCGACCCGACGCCCCGACCATCCAACGCCGTCTGCGCTCGTCACCACTGCTCGACCAGCTCGACGACCCGGCGATCGAGCACCTCGAGTCGGCGGCGACCGCCGGCCGCTTCGCTCGTGACGAGACGATCGTGACCGGCGACCCGGACCGCTCGGACCTGGTCGTGCTGTGGGACGGCCGCGCCCGGCTGGTCGCGGTGGACGCCGAGGGCGCCGCAGCCGAGATCGGTCAGTTCGGTCCCGGTGACGTGTTCGGTCTGCTCGGTCGACGTGGTGCGGGCACCCGCACGGCACGCGTCGACGCGATCACCGACTGCGAGGTCATCGTGGTCGACAGCGGACGGGCGGCCGAGGTCATCAGCCGCAACCCCGAGCTGTCGGAGGCACTCGAACAGCTGCTGGCGAGCCAGCAGCGGCGCATCGAGCGCGCGGCTGCCATGCCGGCCCGTCGAACCGCGGCAACGAACGGACAGCAGCCCGACGAACCGGACGTTCCCACCACGTCGGGCGCCGACTGACGATGAACACGACCGAAACGACGGGGGTCGTCGACGAACCGAGCAGCGACCGTCGACCGAGCCTGCGGCGGCGGCTGGCGGTGGTCCTCGTCGGCATGTCGCTGCTGTCCGTGCTCGTGCTCGGCGCCTACAACTTCCTCGTGGCGCGTTCGCTGCTCAGCGACGCGGTCGAACGCCAGCTCGAGAACCACCAGGCCGGGCAGGTGCGGGCACTCGTCAACGGCCTCGACCGCATCAGTCAGGCCGTCGGCCTGCTCGCACGCGCCGGGGCGACCGTCGAGGCGCTGACGACGATGGGCGACGGCTTCCGCGAGTTGGAAAGGGAGGCCCGTCCACTGTCGGCACGCCAGCTCGACGAGCTCGAGCGGGTCTATGTGGACAGCCTCGCGTCCACCGCCATCACGTCACCACCCGACGTACTGGTGCCCGACGACCCGGCGACCCGGCACGTGCAGTACCACTACCTGGCCGCGAACCCGTTCCCGGCGGATGAGCGCCATCAGCTGGCCGAGGCACCGGGTGACACCACGGCCTACGGACGCGCCCACGCCGCGTCGCACCGGCAGCTCGTCGAGCTGCGCGATGGGTTCGGCCTCGGTGACATCCTGCTGGTCGATGCGCAGGGCACCGTCGTCTACTCGACGGACAAGCGCATCGACCTGGGGACCGACGCCCTGGTCGGGCCGTTGCGGCACCCCGGGCTACGCGACGTGGTGGAGCAGCGGCTGTCACAAGTCGGCGTGAGCGAGACGGTGTTCGTCGACTTCCGTCCATACCTTCCGGCGTCGGGCCAGCCTGTCATGCTCGCGGCGGCGACCGTCAGCGATGGAACCGAGATCATCGGTGCGGTCGTGGCCGAGGTTCCCGCCCCGGCGCTCAACGCCCTGACGACGTTCGACGGTCAGTGGCGGGCCTCCGGTCTGGGAGCGACCGGCGAGAGCTACGTGGTCGGCGCTGACCGGCTCATGCGTTCGGATGCGCGTCTGTGGCTGGAGGATCCCGACGCATACCTCGCGGCACTCGACGACGCGGGGTACGCACCTGACCTCAGCGACGCCATCGCCGCCGCCGGCACGACGGTGCTGCAGCAGCCGGTGCGGACCGCGAGCGTGGATGCGGCGTTCGACCGGGAGCCGTTCTCCGGCCGGGCCGGCGACTACCTCGACCGGCCGGCGCTGACCGTGTCCGGGCTGCTCCCGTCGAACGACCTCGACTGGGTCGTTGTGTCGCAGCTGCTGACAGCCGAGGCCAACGAGCCACTCGGCGACTTCAATCGGCTCCTGCTGGTGACCGCCCTGATGCTGGTGCCACTGGTGGCCGTGGCCGGGTTGTTCCTCGCCGACCGCATCACCCGCCCCGTGACGCCCGTCGTCGAGACGGCAACGGCTGTCGCAGGCGGCGATCTCAGCGCCCGCGCACCCGAGCTCGGGCGGCATGAGATCGGCGACGTCGGCCGGCGGCTCAACGCGCTGACGGCGGAGCTGGCCGAGCAACGCGCGGCGCGCACGGCCGAGGAACACGAGATCACACAGCTGCTGCAGTCGATCCTGCCTGCGCGGCTGGTTGACGAGCTCCGTGTCGGTCACGTCGCTGCCACCGACCTCGCCGACACGGCCACCGTCATCGCGCTGACCGTGCACGGGCCGCTCGAGCGCCACGACCTGGCGCCCGAGGAGGCGCTGCAGGCGAGCGCGCGACTGTCGCAGATCCTCGAGGACACGGCGACGCGCCTCGACATCGAACGTGTCAGATCGGCGTCGGAGCACCACCTGTTCGCGGCTGGACTCGGCGCGCCCGATGTCGCCGCTGACGTCGCAGCGACGTTCGTGACCGACGTCGGGGTCTCGTTCGACACGTTCACCGACGAGACGGGCATCGACGTCGACTACCACGCCGGGTTGGCGGCCGGTGACGTCGTCGCCGGTCTGGTGCACCCGAACACCTTCACCTACAGCGTGTTCGGCGAGCCGGCGCGCACAGCGCTGGCGATCGACGCCGTCGCCACCGACGGCCAGATCCTCATCCACCGTTCGGCGGCAGATCGGCTGCGGGACGACTGGGACCTCGCACCCGCTGACGGGCTCGTCGACCTGCGCGGCGAGCCGGTCGACGCGACGATGCTCGTCACACGTCAGCCGGCGGCATCGCCGGACGATCGTTAGCCGGCAGCCGACCCACGCTGGAAGAGCGCCATCGCCGCCATCACGACGCCGACGACCAGCATCCATGCACCGGCGAACCACGCGTCACGAGCGCCAGCCCGGGCTGCGCGATGACCAGTACACCCGCCACGGGCGAGAGCACCGCCACCAGCAGTCGGATGAAGCGGTCACCCCGCTCGACGGTGGCGCCGACGATCCCGATGACGCCGCCGACGACCCAGTACCAGCCGATCACCAGGCCCACCGTCACCGTGCTCAACAGCGGCGTCGCGAAGATGACCACGCCACCGATCACGGCGCCGGGTGCGAGGGTACGACGACGATACAGAGTGGCGGACCTCCTGGACACCACGTGGTGCGCATGTCCCCGCACCGCTCCAGTGGAGGTCCAGGTGGCAGCGAGGCGTCAGTCGAGCCCGTCGGCCGCTACAGCAGCTTCAGGGTCACCGCCGACGCGAGCCGCATCCCGGACGGCGTCAGTGCTATGTGGTGATCGGTGGCAGCGAGCAGACCGGCCGTGGCCAGGTCGGACACCGTGCGGTCGTCGAGCGGCGCGACCGCGGCGCGTGCGACGCCCTCGGTCAGGCGCAGGCCCATCATGAGGCGCTCCGCACGGCGCTGGTCGGCGTCGGGGATCTCGGACCCGGTGAGGGTCGACGCCCCGTTTCGCGCGGCCCGGATGTAGCGCTCGGGGCTGCGGGCGCACCACCAACGCCGTCCCCGCCAGTGGCCGTGTGCGCCCGCGCCGATGCCCAGCCAGTCGCCACCGCGCCAGTAGACGCGGTTGTGCACCGATTCGAGACCGGGTCGCGCCCAATTCGACAGTTCGTAGCGCGCGAGGCCCACCTCGGCCGCCCAGGCGTCGACCTGATCCATGCGCTCGGCCTGGACGTCGTCGTCGGGTGCCATCGCGGTGCCCAGCCGGACCCGGCGCGCGTACTGGGTGCTGGGCTCGACCGTCAGCGCGTACGCCGACAGGTGGCCGATCCCTGTGTCCAGCGCCGTGCGAACGCTGTGCTCCCAGTCCGCGGGCGACTCTCCCGGCGTGCCATAGATCAGGTCCAGGCTCATCTGCGCGATCCCGGCCGCGCGCGCCGCTTCCACCGCGCGCACCGGCGCGTCAAGCTCGTGCCACCGGCCCAGCGCATCGAGCACGTGCGGCGCGAACGACTGCGCGCCGATCGACATCCGCGTGACCCCGGCGTCGACGAGCGCCGCGAGCGTCTCGACGTCGACCGTCTCGGGGTTCGCCTCGACGGTCACTTCGGCGCCCTCGGCAAGGTCGAACCGCTCGAGCACATGGCGAACGACGCCGGCCAGATCCGACGCGGGCAGCAGCGTCGGTGTCCCACCGCCGACGAACAGGCTGTCGAACGTCGGCCAGTCGGGTTCGACCTCGGCGTCCGGCGGGGCGAGCGCGCGTGGGCCGCCGCCGGCGACCACGTCGATGTCGGCGTGCAGCGCGACGACATAGTCACCGATCAGTGCGCCACGGTTGGCGTACGTGTTGAAGTCGCAGTAGTGGCAGCGGCGCCGACAGAAGGGGACGTGCAGGTAGATGCCGGCGCCCGCGCGCGTCGAGGCCCCGGTGCGGGCCTCGGGCGCTGCGGGTGCGGTCACGGCGTCAGGCGTCGTCGCCGACGCTCAGCGCGGCGACGAACGCCTCCTGCGGGATCTCCACGGCGCCGACGTTCTTCATGCGCCGCTTGCCCTCCTTCTGCTTCTCCAGCAGCTTGCGCTTGCGCGTGACATCACCGCCGTAGCACTTGGCCAGCACATCCTTGCGCCGCGCCTTGACGGTCTCACGGGCGATGATCCGCGACCCGATCGCCGCCTGGATCGGGACATCGAACATCTGTCGTGGGATCAGCTCACGCAGCTTGTTGACCATCCGCTTGCCGTACTCGTACGCCTTGTCGCGGTGGACGATCGCCGAGAACGCGTCGACCGGAGCGGCGTTGAGCAGGACGTCGACCTTGACCAGGTCGGCCGTCGCCAGACCGGCGGGCTCATAGTCGAGCGACCCGTAGCCGCGGGTCTGCGACTTCAACCGGTCGAAGAAGTCGACGATGATCTCGGCCAGCGGCAGGCGGTAGCGCAGCTCCACCCGCTCCGGAGACAGGTACTCCATCTTGCGCATGTCGCCGCGGCGGCCCTCGCACAGCTGCATGACCGCGCCGATGTAGTCGCTCGGCACGATGATCATCGCGTCGACGACCGGCTCACGGATCTCCGCGATGCGGTTGGGCGCCGGCAGCTCGGCAGGGTTGGACACCTCGATGACCGCGGGTTCCTCCTCGGTCCACAGCCGTTCGTCGAGGTGGACCTCGTAGCGCACGTTCGGCGCCGTCGTCACCAGCGGGATGTCGAACTCGCGGTCCAGGCGCTCGGAGATGATCTCCATGTGCAGCAGGCCCAGGAATCCGCAGCGGAACCCGAACCCCAGCGCGACGGACGTCTCGGGCTCGAACGTGAAGCTCGCGTCGTTCAACCGCAGCTTGTCGAGGGCGTCCCGCAGGTCAGGGAAGTCCCCCGAGTCGACGGGGTACAGCCCGCTGAAGACCATCGGCGTCGGCTCCCGGTAACCCGGCAGCGGCTCCGGCGCGGGCGCCTCGACCGTCGTGATGGTGTCACCCACACGGGCGAGGTCGACCTCCTTGATCGCAGCGGTCAGATAGCCGACCTCGCCGGGACCCAGCACATCGGTCGGCACGGGCTCCGGCGAGATGACGGCGAGCTCGTGGACCTCGTTGGCGAACCCGGTCGCCATCAGCCGCACGTCCATGCGGGGACGGATCTGGCCGTCGACCACGCGGACGTAGGTGACCACACCGCGGTAGCTGTCGTAGACCGAGTCGAAGATCAGCGCCCGCAGGGGATCGTCGGGGCTGCCGACCGGCGGCGGGACGCGCGCGACGATCTCCTGGAGGACCTCCGGCACGCCGTCACCGGTCTTGGCCGACACCGCCAGGATGTCCGCCGGATCGCCACCGATCAGCGCCGCGATCTCCTCGGCCACCTGGTCGGGGCGCGCCGCGGGAAGGTCGATCTTGTTGAGCACCGGGATGACCTCGAGGCCGGCCTCGACCGCCACGTACAGGTTCGCGATCGTCTGCGCCTGCACGCCCTGCGCGGCGTCGACCAGCAGCACGGCGCCCTCGCACGCGTTCATCGCCCGGCTGACCTCGTAGGAGAAGTCGACGTGGCCCGGCGTGTCGATCAGGTTCAGCACATACTCGTCGCCGTCGAGCGCGCGGTACGGCATGCGCACCGCCTGCGCCTTGATCGTGATGCCGCGCTCGCGCTCCAGTTCCATGCGATCCAGGTACTGCGCGCGCATCGTGCGATCGCCGACCAGGCCGGTCAGCTGCAGCATGCGGTCGGCCAGCGTCGACTTGCCGTGGTCGACGTGGGCGATGATCGCGAAGTTGCGGATGCGGTCGGTCGGGGTCATCTGCCGTGACCTACCGCTTCGCTGTCTGAGGTCAATGTGTGCGACCTACCGCTTCGCTGTTTGAGGTCATGTCCGCAGTCTGGGATCGCGTGCGCGAGCCCGGTAGGTGGCGGGACGGGATGTCAGCGATGCTAGCGGTGGCCGTGCGGTCGCGTGCCGGGGCGCGCTAGACTCGATCCGTCGCGCCGTAGTGGCGCACCTTCATCCTGCTCCGTCATCAGCCACACGAAGGCGTCACACCGTCATGGCCAACATCGCCAGTCAGATCAAGCGCAACCGCCAGAACGAGACGGCCCGCGCACGCAACAAGGCGACCCGCAGCGCCATCAAGACCGCGCTCAAGCGCTTCGACGCCGCGGTCGACTCCGGTGACGCCGCCGAGGCTCGCGCTGCCCACGACGCGGCCGCCAGCAGGCTCGACCGCGCCGCCCGTCGCCGCATCGTCCACCCAAACTTCGCCGCGAACCACAAGTCGAAGATGGCGCGGCGCCTCCAGTCGATCTGACCGACACCGAAGCGGCGTCACCGCGTCGACCACGCGCCATGCCCTCCGACGCCGAGGCCACTCCGATCGCGTACGCAGGCGTAGTCATCGACCTCGATGGGGTGTGCTACCGCGGGAACGATGCGATCCCCGGCTCGGCCGACGCGATCGCCAGGCTGCGATCCGCCGGCGTCGGTGTGGCGTTCGCGACCAACAACGCGACGCGCACGCAGAAGCAGAGCGCCGACAAGCTGCGATCGCTCGGGTTCGACGCCGAACCCGACGAGATCATCACGTCGGCCATCGCGGCGGCCGACCTGGTCGAGCCGGGAACCCGGTGTCTGGTCATCGGCATGCAGGGACTGCGCGACGCGTTGACCGACCGCGGATGTGAGCTCGTCGAGGACGCCGAGTCCGCGCAGGTCGTCGTGACGGGCCTGGATCACGACCTGACCTACGACAAGCTCGTCGTCGGGACCCGTGCGCTGCTGGCGGGCGCCCGGTTCATCGCCAGCAACACGGACGGCAGCTTTCCGGCAGCGGACGGCATCAGCCCGGGCGCTGGGATCATCGTCGCCGCGTTGGAAACCGCCACCGGACGGTCCCCTGAGGTCGCGGGCAAGCCCGAGCGGACGCTGTTCGAGAGCGCCGCGGCGCGGCTGCCCGACGGCCCGACGCTGATGATCGGCGACCGTGTCGAGACCGATCTCACAGGGGCGGCGTCACTCGGCTGGGACACCGCGCTGGTGCTCACGGGTGTCAGCGACCGCGACGACGCGGACGCGGCGGATCCGAAGCCGACCTACATCGCCGACGACCTCGCCGACCTGGTCACCCGGCTGCTGGACGGCCCACCGGACTAGGGTCTGTCGCTCGGACCGATCGTGCACCGAGGGTGCAGCTGCGACCGGCTCGCACGGCGCGCTGAGCGACGCATACCGGGTTGTCTTCGCGCGAGCCGCAACGACGCGAGCAGGGATGCAGATGCGACCGAATGCCGGCCGGGACCGGGACACAGACCCTGAAGCCCGCGACCGACGATCGGACCGCCCTGCAGCGCATGAGCCGCAGGCGACTGTCCGTGCCTTGGCCGCCGGCGACGGTCGGGGCGAGCGTGCCCGGGGCCGTCACCGCGGGTCGTGATCAGCGGCCGGCGTCGCGACGTCGACGACGGCGCGCTCGATGACCAGCTGCGGCGGCACGTCCCCGCTCTTGAGCAGGACATCGGCGTCGGCGAGCGTGCGCATGGCGCGGGTGAGCTCGCCGGGTCCGAAGTTTCCTCGCGCGGCCCGCAGATGGCGCGCCTGTCCCCCGCTGATCCGCAGGCCGACCCGCTTCGGGTCGACCTTGCCGGCGACCGCAAGGATGCTACGCACGCGGTAGACCAGTGCCCCGAGCACCATGATCGGGTCGTTTCCGGCCTCGAGCACGCCCCGCAGTAGCTCCAGCGCCCTGGCGGGTTCGCGGCTGCACATGGCGTCGGCGACCGCGAACGACCCACGGCTGCCGTGCCCGACGACCGCCCGTTCGACCTCGGCCTCACCAATGGTGCCCGGATCGGCCGCGGCGACGACCTGGGAAACCTTCTCAGCGATCTGCCCGACGTCGAGTCCGGCGTGCCCGAGCAGGGCCGTCACCGCGTCGTTGGTCGCCTTGCGCTCGTGCTGGGCGAACTCGTCACGGACGAGCTGCGCCCACTTGCGGTCCTCCCAGTCCCTCGGCGGTGACACGTCGACGCGTCCGCCCGCGGCCTTGATCGCCCGCGCCAGCTTCATGATCCGACCGGTTCCCGACGCCATCAGGATCACGGTCGCCTCGGGAGGTGGCCCGTCGAGCTCGCTGACGAGCGACGCGGCCATGTCAGCCGGTAGCTCCTGGGCGTCGCGGATCAGGACGGCCCGGCGGTCACCGAACAGCGAACCCGTGCGCAGGTCGGGCATGCCCCACTCGCGCAGCTCCCCGGCACGGACGTCGATCACCTCGACCGGCGCGTCGGACCGCATCTGATCGATCAGCCGCGCCGCCGCACGACGGACGAGCAGCTCCTCGGAGCCCGTGAACAGGTACATCGGTGGGAGCGCGGACATCGGCGGCAGTCTAGTCCGGTCGGTCGTCGACCTGCTCGTCATGCCCGCGCGTTCAGGGCGAGGATGCCGGCTGCACCACCGGTCCCGCCGGCGTCAGCGTGACGGTCAGCGCACCATGTCGATCGGTGCGCCACAGCGGGACCGGGGCGAGATCGTCCACGGTGTCGGGATGCGGATGGCCGTAGCCGTTCCCGGCCCCGACCGATACGACGGCGACACGGGCCGCGACGGCGTCAAGGAAGCCGACCGCATTGGTCGCGCCCCCGTGGTGCGGCACCTTCAACACGTCGGCCCGCAGCGCCGCCGGGCCTCGCAGCAACCGCAGCTGCGCGGACTCGTCGGCATCACCGGTCAGCAGCATGCTGCCGTGAGGCCCCACCACGCGCAGCACGATCGATCGGCTGTTGCGATCCGTCCCGGGCAGCGCCACCGGTGGCGGAGCGAGCACCTCGACCGTGGCGTCGCCGATCACGAACTGCCGCCCCGCCGCCACCTCGATGACCGGCACACCTTCCCGCTGTGCGACGTCCAGCGCGTCCCGGGCGCTCGACGCCGCGTCGCGCAACTGCGGGTCACCCGCCGGGATCATCAGCGCGCCGACACGCGCCCGCCGCAGCACGCGCGCCAGACCGCCGGCGTGATCGTGATCGCCGTGGGTCAGGACGACCGCGGTCAGCGATCGGATGCGGCGTGCGCGCAGGGCGGCGTCGAGCACGTCGGGCTCCGGGCCGCCGTCGACGAGCATCCGTGCGACGCCGGCAGTGCCGCCGGGTGATTCGACCAGCAGCGCATCACCCTGCCCGACGTCCAACGCGGTCAGACGCAGATGGTCGGGCGCGGAGGCCGGCACGATCCACGGCACGACGACGGTCACCAGCCACGCGGTCACGACCGCGACGACCGCGATGCGATGGCGGGCGCGCGACGCCAGCGGTCCCCACCGGGCCGTCGTCCACACGCCGGCCGACAGGAGCACGGCGCCGAGCACATGCCGCGCGGTGGCCTGCGGCCAGCCTGCGAACAACGACGCCGTGGACTGCACCAGCGCCAGCGCCGGCCCGGCGGCCCGGGCGACCCACGTTGCGGCAACATGCGCGCCCGGTGCCGGCACGGCCGCGACGGCGGCTGCGACCAGACCGACGACCTGTGCGATGGTCGCGGCCGGCGCGGCCACGAGGTTCGCCGGCACAGCACCCAGCGGCACCGTGCCGACCGCGCTCAGCACCACCGGTGCGGTGGTGATCTGCGCCGCGATCGTCGCGCGGACGGCGATGCGCCCGCGACGACGCCGTTCCCCACCGACGGAGCCGACCACCGACAGCACACCCGCCGTGGCCAGCACCGACAGCGCGAACCCCATCTGCCGTCCGAGCAGTGGGTCACATAGCAGGAGCACCGCGACCGTGACGGCCAGGCTGTGCGTCGACTGGCGGCCACGGCCCGCCGACGCCGCCGCCAGCATGAGGGTCGCCATGACCGCCGCGCGCAGCACCGACGGCTGCCAGCGCGTCACGAGCACGAACCACCACAGCATGGTCAGCGCCAACCGGTGCCGTCCGCGGTGGCCGATGCCGCACGCCACCGACAGCGCCAGGACACCCGCCAGCACGACCGCCACGTGACGTCCCGAGACGACGACCAGGTGGCTCAGCCCGGCGTCGCGCAGGATGTCGTCGTCGACCCTGTCGCGCGATCCGAGCACGATGCCGCCGAGCAACGCCGCGCGCCCGGACGGGAGCGCGGCGTCGAACGCGGCGCCGGCCCGCGTCCGTAGCACCGTGGTGTGGGCGAGCAGCCACGGCGCAGGTCGAGCCACCGGCGGCGCGCGTGGGCGGAGCGAGACCGACACCCCGAGGGCGCGCAGGTGGGCACCGAACCCGCCGTCCGGGGTTGCGCCGACACGCATCCGGCCAGCGATCGGCTGGCCCACCGCCAGCGCGGTGTCCGCATCCAGATGGATCACCGCACGACCCGTCAGCCGGCGGTCGTCGACGCGGGTGATGCGGACGATGGCCCACGCTCCGAAGGCGCTGACCCGCGGTTCGGTGACGACCCGCGCCCACACGTCGACCGTCGCATGGCGTTCGGCCAGGCCGACGAGCGGCGAGTCGTCGCGCAGCGACGTACGGCCCCCGGCGAGACCGGCGCCCAGCAGCACCAGCGCGACCACGACCGTCGCCGCGGGGTGGAGCGGCGTCCCGTGGACGTCCTCGGCGCCGCTTCGTGCGACGGCGCAACCTGCACCGGCCGCACGGGTGGATGACGGACCGGGGACGGTACGGGCCATCCGACGCGCCACACCTAGCAGGGCAACCGCAACCGCGGCGAGCCATGGTGGCCCCGACCACAGGCAACCGACCCACAACGCGGCGGCCACCAGTACGGCGACCGGCGCCGTCACACCGTCACGAGATCGCGCAGAGCCGCGAAGGTCTTCTCGCCGATGCCGGACACCTCGAGCAACTCGTCGACAGCGGTGAACCCTCCGACCGACTCGCGATGGCTGACGATGCGACCGGCCAGGACGGGACCGATGCCCGGCAACGCTTCGAGCTCCGCCGCCGATGCGGTGTTCAGGCTGAGCGGCCCCGCCGTTCCTGCGACGGCTGCGGCTCCCGTACCTGCGTCGGCCACAGCACCGGGCGCGACGGGTCCGGTGCTCCCCGGCCGGCTGTCGGGCACGTGGATCTGCTCGCCGTCGACGACGGGCCGCGCGAGGTTCAGCTGGTCGGTCCGCGCGCGCCGTCGCAGCCCGCCCGCGGCCTCGACCGCATCGAGCACGCGGGCGCCGGCCGGCAGTTCGACGACGCCGGCCGAGGTGACCGCGCCGCTGACGTGCACGACCAGCGGTCCTGCCGACGGGCTCGGAACCGGCGGCGGCACGCTGGCGACCGCGACCGGCGAGACATCCGGCGCGGCGACCGGCTGGGGGCGCGCCATCCACCAGAGCGCGACCACGCCCGCGCATGCGAACGACGCCGCGACGAGCAGTGCCGTCACGTGCGCCGGTGTCAGCTGGAGGTCACCGACGAGCTCACGGAGGCGCTCGCCGCCACTGCGTGGATGTGGTGTCGCGTCGTCCATCGGGCCGCACGCTACGAACGACGGCCGCCACCTGCCCGTTCGCGCGTCGCCCACCTGTGGACATCGCCCCGCAGGCACCACCTACCCAACCGGCACGCACCCGCCGGGGAGGAAACAACCGCCATACGGCGACAGGTCTCCCCACACAACGCCCGCACCCAGACCACGGGGAGGAAACAACCGCCATACGGCGACAGGTCTCCCCACACGCCCGCACCCACCCGCCGGAGCAGAAACAACCGCCATACGGCGACAGGTCTCCCCACACGCCCGCACCCACCCGCCGGAGCGGAAACAACCGCCATACGGCGACAGGTCTCCCCATACGCGGTCACCGGGCCGGTACCCGGCGGTCAGGCCGCGCGCGTGACCAGGTTCAGCAGTCGGTCGGTCACCCAGATCACCTTGACGATCGCGCGATCCGACAGGTGGCGCTGGACGTTCTCCGACTGCTGCGCCACCTCTACGACGGCGTCCTCTGCCGCACCGACCGCGACCGTGACGGTGTCGCGGACGCGGCCATCGACCTGCACCGGCACCTCGACGGTGCGTTCGACCAGCAACGCCTCGTCGAACTCCGGCCAGCGCTGCTCGGCCACGAAGTCGTCGTGTCCCAGCCGCTGCCAGATCTCCTCGGCCACGTGCGGGGCGATCGGCGACAGCATGATCGCGATGATCTCCAGCGCGTGCTGGGGGTCGCCTCCGCGCGCGGCGCGTTCGCGCACGGCGGCCGACACCTCGTTGGTCAGCGACATCAGCTTGGCCAGCGCGGTGTTGTACTTGAACGCGTCGAAGTCGGCGGTGACATCCCGGATCGTCCGGTGGGCGGCGCGGCGCAGATCCTCGTCGCCGGCAACGTCGGCCACCGCGGCGCCGCGCGACTCGACGTGCTCGTCGGTCAGGCGCACCAGCCGCGACAGGAACTTGAACATGCCGGCGGTCGACACGTCCGCCCAGTCGACGTCGTCCTCGATCGGGCCGGCGAAGAGCATGGTCGCGCGCAGGGTGTCGGCGCCGAACTCCTCGACGATGCCGCGGGGCTCGACCAGGTTGCCCTTCGACTTCGACATCGCGGCGCCCTCCATGACCACCATGCCCTGTGACTTCAGCCGCGTGAACGGCTCGACGAAGTCGACGTGACCCAGATCGTGCAGCGCCTTGGTGAAGAACCGCGAGTACAACAGGTGCAGGATCGCGTGCTCGATGCCGCCCGTGTACTGGTCGACCGGCATCCACCTGGCGACGGCGTCGGCGGCGAAGGCCACGTCGTCACGGTGAGGCGAGCAGTAACGCAGGTAGTACCAGGACGAGTCGACGAAGGTGTCCATCGTGTCCGTGTCGCGCCGCGCGTCCCCGCCGCACGAGGGGCACGCGACGTTGACGAATCCCTCGGCGGTCGCCAGCGGGGCGACACCGCTGCGCGAGAAGTCGATCTGATCGACCTCAGGCAGGCGGACCGGCAGATCGTCGATCGGCACGGGCACCTGCCCGCATGCGTGGCAGTGGATGATCGGGATCGGGGCGCCCCAGTAGCGCTGACGCGAGATCAGCCAGTCACGCAGCCGGTAGTTGACGGCGTGACGACCCAGACCGCGGTCGGCCAGGTCGTCGGTGATCCGCTGCTTGGCGTCCCGCCATGGCAGGCCCTCGTAGTCCCCGGAGTTGACGATCACGCCGTCGCCGGACGCGGCCTCGGTCATCGAGGCGGCGTCGGGCAGGTCCGCGCCCTCCGGATGCACCACGATGCGCACCGGCAGGTCGTACTGGCGGGCGAAGTCCAGGTCGCGCTGGTCGTGCGCCGGCACCGCCATGATCGCCCCGGTGCCGTAGCCCATCAGCACGTAGTCCGCGGCGTAGACCGGCAGACGCTCCCCGTTGACGGGATTGACGGCGTGCACGCCCAGGAACAGCCCGTCCTTCGAGGCGTCGGTGGACTGGCGTTCGACGTCCGAACGCGACTGCACCCGCTGCACGAACGCGTCGAAGTCGTCGACCACGCCGCCCAGCTCGGCCCATGCGCGGGCCGACGGGTACTCGGGCGCCACCACGAAGAACGTCGCGCCGTACAGGGTGTCGGGCCTCGTCGTGTAGACGACGACCTCGTCGTCGCCGACCGTGAACGTGACCTCGGCGCCCTCGCTCCGCCCGATCCAGTTGCGCTGCAGGGTCAGCACCCGCTCCGGCCACGTGTCGGCCAGTTGATCCATGTCGTCGAGCAGGCGGTCGGCGAAGGCGGTGATCCGCAGGAACCACTGGGTCAGCGACTTCTTGGTCACCACCGCGTCGCACCGCTCGCAGTGACCGTTGATCACCTGCTCGTTGGCCAGCACCGTCTGGTCGTTGGGGCACCAGTTGACGTCCGCCTCCTCGCGGTACGCCCAGCCCGCCTGGAACAACTGCAGGAACAGCCACTGGGTCCACTTGTAGTACTCGGGGTCCGAGGTGTGCAGGCGCCGCGACCAGTCCCACGCGAACCCCATGCGCCGCATCGTCGTGGCGTGGGTCTCGACGTTGGCGTAGGTCCACGCCTTGGGATCGGCGCCGCGCTTGATCGCCGCGTTCTCCGCGGGCAGCCCGAACGAGTCCCAGCCGATCGGGTTCATCACCTCGTAACCCTGCAGGCGCCGGTAGCGCGCGACCGCGTCCGCCAGCGAGAAGGCCTCCACGTGGCCCATGTGCAGGTCGCCCGATGGATACGGGAACATGTGCAGGGCGTAGAACAACTCCCTGTCGGACCGCTCGTCGGCCACGAACAGCCTGGCCTCCTCCCAGGCCTTCTCCCACCGGGGTTCGATCTCGTGCGGGTCGTAGGCGTTCACGGTGCTCATCCTCACGGTCGAGAGTTACTGTCCGGCGGAGCCGGTCCTCCAGACGTTCGTGGAACCAGGCCCCACGAACGTCTTCAGACACAAGAAGACCCTCCGTGCATGGGAGGGTCGCCGCGCTGAGGTGGGTGTCAGCGCGGCCAGCTAAGGAGCAGTGCTGCTGCCATGCCCACAGCATACCCGCCGATTCGCTGTCGCAGTAGCCAATCGTCCGCCACGGGCCGCGGGCGAGCCCGTTCGTCCCGGCGTCGACGTGCCCTCCGCCCCACTGGCCCGGCCGCGGCGCGCGAGCCCGCCGGCTCAGCTATGGTGCCGGCATGTCGTTCATCCTGAAGGTCGCCGTCACGACCCTCGGTCTGTGGGTCGCCGTCGAACTGGTGTCGGGACTCCGGTTCGACGGAGATCTGGCAGGACTGATCATCGTCGGCTTCATCCTTGGCCTCGTGAACGCCTTCGCGCGGCCGATCGTCACGTTCTTCAGCCTGCCGATCGTGCTGCTGACGCTCGGGCTGTTCCTGCTGGTCATCAACGCGTTGATGCTCGGGTTGACCATCTGGATCTCCGAGGGACTGGGCCTCGGTCTCAGCTCGACCGGATTCGCCGCCACGTTCCTCGGCGCGATCATCGTCTCGATCGTGTCGTGGATCGGGCAGGCGCTGCTCGGCGACTAGCGATCTCGGCCGGGGTCGGCGGAAGGTCGGCCACGGCGACGTGCGACGCGGGCGCGGATCTGTGACGCCGTTGCCTCGATCTGCCGCCCCGTGCCCATGACGGCCGTGGGCGTGACCATCCGGCCGTCATGGAAGCGCCGGACGTAGACGGACGCGTCGCGGTCAGCCATCACGTTGACCCATGTCACGCGGTCGCGCTCGTCACGGTCGAGCGCACGCCACAGCTTCAGGCAGTACGAGCAGCCCGGGCGCCAGTAGACGACCGGTCCGTACGGTCCGGCCGTGGCAGCCGCGTCGGCGTGCGGCACATGGGGCCGCGCGTTGCGCAACGGCGAGACCCACCAGCCCCACCCGAGCGCGACGACGGCGGCCCCCATGATCGGCCACGTCAGCCGGCCCTCGACCATCCAGCCCAGCGCGATCACCGCCAGCCCGCTGCCGCCGTTGATCAATGCCGGCTTCCACCGGTCGAGCTCGTGCGCCATGTCGCCCCGGACCGTACGCGACGGCCGACGGTTCGGCACCGCCGCCGGTCCCAACGTGGCACCGGACACCGCCCCACCCGCCAGACACCCACCACCGTGGCACCGGACACCGGCATCCGGCCCCGGCTGCAACGCTCAGCGGGTCACGCCGTGTCCAGCACCTCGACGCTCTCGACGTTCATGCCGTCGGGGCGCACCGCGAGGGTCAGCGTCGCCTCGTCGGTCCGCAGCGTCACGGTGAAGTGGCCGAGCGTGCGCATCCCCACACGGGCGCTGCGCAGCTCGTGGTCAGCCACGGCCCGCAGGGCGCTGTTGATGTCACCGAGCTGGCGGGTCAGCGCCCGTCCAGCGGGCGTCCGGCGGAACACGCCCGTGAGGATCTTCTCGCCCTCCGCGCGGTACAGCTTGCGTGCGCGTGCCGTCTGCAGCGCGAGCTCCAGCAGCGACTGCAGGTGCACGACGAGCTCGGGCGGCACACTGCCCTCGTCGACGGCGTCCGCCAACGCCTCGTACCCGGCGCGGCGCTCCTCCGAGAGGGCGGGCAGCAGTGCCGCGAGCTCAGCGGCGACCAGTTCCTGCTCGGCGTCGTCGAGTTCGACGGTCGCGTCCGGTCCCTGCGCGAGGGTGTCAGTGGCCGTCGGCATGCGCCTCCCCGAGGATCGCGTGCACCTCGTGCTCGAACCCGCCCGTCTCGATCGGGCAGTGCATCCCGCACTCCTTCGGTGCGTCGGACTCCCACCACCACCGGCCCGCGCGGTCGTCCTCGCCGTCGCGGATCGGTCGCGTGCACGGATCACACCCGATGCTGGTGTACCCCTTGCCGTACAGCGGGTGGCGGGGCACCGCGAAGTCGGCGAGGTAGTCGTCGACGTCCTCCGCCGTCCAGTCGGCCAGCGGGTTGATCTTCACGATGCCGTCGTGATCGTGGTCGAGCTGGACCTTCGTGATCGCGGCGCGCGACGCCCACTGGTCGCGCCGCAGGCCGGTGAACCACGCGTCCAGGCCCTCCAGCGCCTCCGTCAGCGGACGCACCTTGCGGATCTGGCAGCACATCAGGCGGTTCTGGACGCTCTCGCGGAACAGATCCGGCCCGTTGCGACGCACCATCGACGCGACCTCGTCGACATCGGGACAGCGGACCTCGACCCGCGCCTGCGGGTACCGCCGGCGCACGTCATCGATGAACGCAACGGTCTCGGGTGGCAGCCGACCCGTGTCGACCGTCACCACCCGCACCTGCGGGAACATCTGATAGGCCATGTCGAGGATGGCCATGCCGTCGGACTGGAACGCCGTCACGACCGCGACGTTCTCACCGAAGGTGTTCAGCGCCCACTCGATGACGTCCTCGGGCTCGCCGTCATCCAGCTCGACCGCCAGCTGACCGATCTCGAGGTCGTCGAAGACCACGCGTTCCTTCAGCACTCCCACTCCCCCTGACCTAGCCGCCCGCGAGGGCCGGCAGGATCGACAACTCGTCACCGGGTTGCAGCGGCGCGTCGAACCCACCGAGTCCACGGATGTCGTCTTCGCCGATGTACAGGTTGACCGCCGGGTTGATCTGCCCCGGACCGCTGACAAGATAGGCGATCAACCTCGGGTGCAGACGCACCAGGTGATCGAGCGCCTCGCCAACAGTGGAAACGGTCGCGTCCGTGCCGTCCGTACCTGCCGCGGCCGGAAGCGAGATCTCGTCCGCACCGTCGGAGAGCTCCAGCAGCGTTCCCGGCACGCGGACGACGACATGGTCGGCGTCACCGTGCGCGGCGGTCGGTCCGGACACGGCCTGTCCCGAGGCGATCGCGCGCAGCTCGTCGTCGGACGTGGCGTCACAGAAGGCGCGGAACCCGAGCGCGTCACCCGACCCGTTCAGCGCGGCCTTCCGCTCCAGCCACGCGTCGAGCAGGCGGACGAGCACGTCCGTGATGTCGGTCGTCGGCACGCGTCGCAGCAGGGGCGTGCCGATCGCTGCGGCGCGCCCCAGGCCGCCACGCAGCGTGACGTCGTACGCCTCGATGCGTTGATCGGTCGACGGATCCTTGGTCGTCGTGCCCTGCAGGCCGATGTCACCGATCCAGTGGTGGGCGCACGCGTGCGGGCAGCCATCGACGTACAGCTTCAGGTCCTCGACGGCGGCGCCGAAGCGGCCCTCGAGCACCTCGAGGATCTCGGACAACTTGCCCTTGGTCTCGGCGACCGAGTAGTTGCAGAACTTATGACTCGTGCACGCGATCGAGTTGCCGTACACCTTGTTCCGCGTGATCGGCAGCCCCAGTCGCTCCATGGCGGCGAGGAAGCCGTCGAGCTGGTCGGTGGGCACGTTGCCGACGATCAGGTCCTGCTGACGGGTCAGGCGCACGTCGCCGCCGAACGGCTCGACCAGGTCGGCGATGCCGATCATCTGATCCCCGGACAGCCAACCCATGGGAACCGAGAACCCGACGTACACCCGTCCGTCCTGACGCTGGGCGTGCACGCCCAGGTGGTCCACCCCGTCGACGGGATCCGGCGCCGGGTGGTCCTCGAGCTGACGCCCCAACCGCTGTTCGACCTTGGCGCGCACGCCCTCCGGGCCGTGGTCGTCCATCATGAACTTGATGCGCGCCTTGGCGCGGCTGATGCGGTACTTCGGGTCTGACTGCCACGCGTCGGTGACCGCCCGCAGCACCTCGATGACCTCGTCCCGCGGCACGAACACACCGAGGTCCCTGGCCAGGCGCGGGATGTTCGACAGCCCGCCGCCGACGCTGAGGGTGAAGCCCTCGCGACCGTCCTTGACCACGCCGATCAGCGCCACGTCGCTGATCTCGGGCGCGTTGCACTGCCCCGGGCACGCGGCGATCGTGTACTTGTGCTTGCGCGGGAGGTTGGAGTACTCGCGGTTGCCGTAGAAGTAGTCGGCGACGTCGGCGATGATCGGCGTGACGTCGAATGGCTCGTCGTTGGCGATCCCCGCGACCGGGCAGCCGGTGATGTTGCGGACGGTGTCGCCCTCTCCCCCGACCGTCGTCAGGCCCGTCGCCTGGACGGCCGCGATCACCTCCGGCAACTGGTCGAGCCGCGCCCAGTGCAGCTGGATGCCCTGGCGGGTGGTCAGCTCGCCGTAGTTGCGCCCGTACCGCTGGGCGATCTCGCCGACGCCCCGCAGCTGCGCGGGCTGGATCAGCCCACCGGACACCTTGATGCGCACCATGAACGTGCCCAGCTTGGGCTTGTCGTGCGTGAGACCCCACCAGTTGAGGCGGACGATGTCCTCCTCAGGGACGGCCTCGTACCCCATCGCGATCAGCTGCGGAAGCTCGTCGACGATGTCGAGCGGGAACTTCTCCTGCTTGAGCCGCTCGATGGAGTTGCGCTTGTAGACGAGCTCCCAGGTCGGCTTCTCACGGCGCCGGCGTCGGGGCGGGCGCACGGTCGTGCCTACTGCTGCCATGGCGGGATCAATCCATCGTGGTCGATGACGCGGGATCGCGGACCTTGGTAGCCGTGGCGTCCGGTGCCAACCCCGTGCGCCCGTGGTCGATACGGTAGAAACGGTTTCTCATCCCATCGCCGACCCCACACAACGGTGAGAACCCCTCGCTGTGGACCCGCCCGAGTCACCGGGCCGCGACAGCGCCGAAGGCGTCGGCGTGACGCGCGGCAGCACCGCCGTTGACCGTCACACTGGGTGTCGTGGAGCAGGTGCACGCACCGACGACCGTGTCACGGCCCGTGCGCACGCGGATCCGTGGTCTCGACGTGGCGCGGGCGCTCGCCATCATCGGCATGGTCATGATCCACGTCGGGCCGGCGCGCACCTCCGGCGGGGGTCTCGCAGGCGCGGCGTACCGCGCCGCACACGGTCGCGCCGCGATCGTGTTCATCGTGCTGGCCGGTATCGGCGTGTCGCTGCTGGTCGGGGCCCGCGACGATGCACACCTCGCCGCCGCCCGCGAGCGCCTGGCGTGGCGCGCACTCGTCCTGCTGCCCGCCGGCATCGCCCTGCAGAGCCTCGACGTCAACGTCGCGGTGATCCTGCAGTACTACGCCGCGTACTTCGTGGTCGCCGCGCTCGCCATCACGCTGAGCGATCGGGCGCTGCTGGTCGTGGCCGGGGTGGCGGCGACGATCGGGCCGGTGCTGCTTCTCGTTGTGGAGCGGTCCACACCCGAACTGTTCCAACCCGGCGTGCCGCAGTGGTTCGCCGTCGACCGCATCGTCCGCGACGTGCTCGTCACCGGCTACTACCCGGTGCTGGTGTGGACCGCACCGCTGCTGGCGGGCATGTGGATCGGTCGCCGCGATCTACGGTCGCCGACGGTCGTGCGGACGATGACCGCGGCGGGCGCAGTCGTAGCGGCGCTCGGCCTCGTGCTGTCGGACGCACTGGTCGCAGCGGTCGGTCCGGCTGCGACCGACGGCGACTGGCGCAACCTGTACGTCGTCGAACCACACAACGAGATGCCGTTGTGGCTGCTGACCGCGACCGGCATCGCGATCGCCGCGATCGGTCTGTGCCTGCTGCTCGCACGGACGGCGCCGCGCGCGACGTGGCCGCTGGCCGCGCTCGGTCAGCTGGCGCTGACCGTCTACATCGCCCATCTGCTGGTGCTCGAGCTGTGGCCGGCGACCCTGCTGCGCGACACGTTCGTCACGGCGTGGTTGTCGGTCGCACGGTTCACGGTGGTGGCGCTGGTCGCCGCCACGGCCTACCGGGCCGTGGCGTCCCGCGGCCCCTTCGAGCTGCTGCTGCGGCCGCCCACGTCCCTGACACGCTGAGGGGCCGCGGGAGCGGTCGTGGGTACACCCGAGCCTGCACCTGGCACTGCGGATCGCCGAGCACACTTCGAGGCCCGGGTGCTGCCAACCACAGAGGGCGATCCCGAATCTCGATGCGACACGGTTGTGTGGCGCCGGCGTGGAGATCCTTCTCCCAGGACCACATCGAAGGATCCCATGTTCTTCATCCTCGGCATCCGGAGCCGCACCACGACCGTCGCCCGCGGCCGGTTCCGCTGCCCGAACGAGAGCACGGAGCGCCGGTTCGACCACCTGCGCGCGCGCCGCTGGTTCACCGTGTTCTTCCTCCCAGTCATCCCGCTGGGAACGCACGGCGAGTGGGTGCGTTGCAGTGGCTGCGGCGCCCGGTACGGACCGGACGTCGTCGTCCGCCACCGCGCCGCAGGACGCGCGGCCCGCGGCTGACACCGGCCGGGATCAGCCTGCGGCGATCGAGTCTCGCGGCACCGGTGGACAGTGCTCGCACCGCAGCTGGGATCCCTCGCGCCGGAGACCCCGTCGATCTCGTCGAGCAACCGGTCCACCCTGCGGGCCACTGCGTTCATGCTGGTCCACCTGGCGCGCCTCTGCCGGTTCCACCGGCTCACGGTCGCCCTGCCGCGCGGCGTCCGGCCCGGCGCCCCGCAGCGTCCGGCCCGGTACGGCGCAGCGTCGGCGCTGCGATGCGGCCGCCCCGGCGGACCGCGGATGCTAGGGTCCCTGCGGCGCGGCCGGACGTGGCGCCGGACGAAAGGCGCAGCATGCGGGTGGCCGAGGCGGTGGGACAGGCACTCGCGGACCTGGGCGTCGCGCACGCGTTCGGCGTCATCGGCAGCGGGAACTTCGCCGTGGTCAACGCGCTGCATGCCGCGGGCACCCGGTTCGTCCACGCGCGGCACGAGTGCGCCGCGGTGTGCATGGCCGACGGGTACGCACGGGTCTCGGGACGTGTCGGCATCGCGACGTGCCACCAGGGACCCGGCCTGACCAACGCGCTGACCGGGTTCACCGAGGCGGCCAAGGCGAGGACCCCGTTGCTGCTGCTCGCGGCCGACACGTCGGCCGGCGCCGTGCGCTCGAACTTCCGCATCGATCAGGCTGCGGCGGTCCGGGCATGCGGTGGGGTCGCCGAACGGGTCCACGGGCCCGACACCGCCCTGGCGGACGTCGCGCGGGCGTGGCGGACGGCAGCGCAGCAGCGCCGGGCCGTGGCGCTGATGCTGCCACTGGACACCCAGGCCGCCGACGCCACATCCGCAGGCCCACCACCGCAGCCCGTCGTGCCGACACCCGCGCCCACGTCGGATGTCGTCGCCCAAGTCGTCGACGTGCTCGCCGCCGCGGAGCGGCCGGCGATCATCGGCGGGCGGGGCGCGGTCATGGCCGGTGCGGGCCCGGCGCTGCGCCGACTGGGCGCGCGGATCGGCGCCGTGCTGTCGACATCGGCCAACGGCAACGGGCTGTTCGCCGGCGACGATCACGCGCTGGGCATCAGCGGCGGCTTCGCGTCACCGGTTGCAGCGGACCTGCTGGCGTCCGCCGACGTCGTGCTGGCATTCGGTGCCACGCTGAACATGTGGACGACCAGGCACGGCACCCTCGTCGCCGACACCGCGCGCGTCGTGCAGGTCGATCTGGATGCCTCGGCACTCGGCACGCACCACCGGGTCGACATCGCCATCGCGGCCGACGCCGCCACGACCGCGGAGGCGCTGCTCGCCGAGGTCGAGCGTCGCGGACTCGCCCGCGAGGGACTGCGGGATCCGGCGACCACGCGGCGCATCGCGTCCGGTGCGTGGAGGCACGTGGACTACGCCGACGGATCCACCGCTGACACGATCGATCCCCGCACGCTGTCGATCGCGCTGGACGACCTATTGCCGTCGGAACGGACGATCGCCATCGACAGCGGGCACTTCATGGGGTGGCCGGCCATGTACCTGGCCGTGCCCGACGCCGACGGCTTCGTGTTCAACCAGGCGTACCAGTCGATCGGTCTCGGTCTGGGCGCCGCGATCGGCGCAGCCGTCGCCCGCCCCGACCGCCTCGCCGTCGCCGCGCTGGGTGACGGCGGCGCGATGATGTCGCTCGGCGAGTTCGAGACCGCCGCCGGCCTGGACGAGCCCCTGCTGGTCGTCGTCTACAACGACGCGGCCTACGGCGCGGAGGTCCACCACTTCGGACCGATGGGCCATCCCGTCGATCTGGTCCGGTTCCCCGCGCCCGACCTGGCCGCCTACGGCCGTGCCGCCGGCGGTCGCGGCATCGTCGTCCGGTCGACACACGACCTGGAGCAGCTACGCGGATGGCTCGACGACCCCCGCGGCCTGTGCGTGGTGGACGCGCGCGTGACACCGACCGTGGTCGCGGAGTGGCTCGAGGAGGCGTTCCGCGCACACTGATACGACCACACGACGAGGAGGAGCACGTGCCCGTCCTGGACGATCTGCTGGTAGCGCTGCGCTCGGGCGCGGTCGAGGTCATCGACCTCACCGCGCCACTGCGCGCCGAAACCCCGATCCTGCGGCTGCCCGAGCCGTTCACGAACACGCCGGGGTTCTCACTCACGGAGCTGAGCCGTTACGACGACCGCGGCCCGGCGTGGTACTGGAACGCCATCCATACGGGAGAGCACGTCGGCACGCACTTCGACGCACCCGTGCACTGGGTCACCGGCCGGGACGGTATCGACGTCTCGCAGGTGCCCCCGGCAGAGCTCGTGGCCGCGGCCGTCGTGCTCGACATGACGGCGCAGGTCGCAGATGATCCCGACTTCGTGCTCGAGGTCGACCACGTCCGTGCGTGGACCAACCAGCACGGCGGCCTGCCCGACGGTGGCTGGCTGCTGTACCGCACCGGCTGGGACGCGCGGTCCGCGGATCAGGAGGCGTTCCTGAACACCGACGAGGACGGCTCGCACACGCCCGGCCTGTCGCCCGAGTGCGCCCGCTGGCTGGCCGAGGACACCCCGATCATCGGCATCGGCGTCGAGACCGTCGGAACCGACGCCGGGAGTGCGGTCGGGTTCGAACCACCGTTCCCGTGCCATGCGTTCTTCCTGGGCAACGGCAAGTACGGGCTGACCCAGTTGCAGAACCTCGCGCAGTTGCCCGCACGCGGCGCGGTCGTCATCGCGCCGCCGCTGCCGATCGTGAAGGGCTCGGGCAGTCCGGTTCGCGTGCTGGCGCTGGTGCAGCGCTGAACCTGGCCGGCCTGTGAACGACGTGCAGGCGGGCGAGGAGCGGACGACAGCCCGTATGCTGCCGCCTCTCCGGCGCACATCCAGGCGTTCGTGGCAAGGGGCCCTTCAAGCTGAGGCTCCGCTTCCCTCGGACCGAACCGGTCCAGTTCCGGTACCTGCTCGACGACACCCGTTGGGAGAACGACGAAGCCGCCGACGTCTACTGGCCGGACACGCCGGGACCCGACAACAGCGTGGTCTTCACCTCCTGACCACCACCGCCTGCCGCTGCGCGCCGCACGGCGCCGGATCACGTCTCGGTGATCGCAGCGGTCGAGCGCGGATCGAGGCCGGCGATCGGATCCTGCCCAGCACGCAGGAGCCGACCGATACCGTCGGCACGACGCACGCCCGCCAGGTTGCCCTTCGCCACGTAGCGGTTCCGCGCCTGCTCCGACGCGTCCACCGCGTGCGCCGACTCGCCCGTCAGGTGCAGTGCCTCGGCGAGGTCCAGCCACGCATCGCCCTGACCGGACGGGTCGTCAGTGGCCTCGATCAGCCGCACCGCCTCACGCAGCAACGCGACGCCTGTCGCAGCGTCGCCGCGCCTGGCCGTCAGCTTGCCGTCGACGCACCCCGCGACGATCTGCACGGCGAGATCATCGGGCGCCGCGAGCTCACGACTGAACGCGATCAGGTCGTCGGCCTCGTCGAACCGCTCCTGGCGATACACGGCCTCGGCCAGCAACGCCGCGGTCAGCGCGATGAAGTTGTGCTCACCCATACGCTGCAGCGCCTCGTAGTCCCTGCGCAGTTCGACCTCGGCGCGGGCAGGCTGATCCGCGAGCAACTCGATCGGTCCGGTGCTGAGTGACACCAGCGCCGCCTGGGTGTCAGCGCCGAGCTCGTCAAGCGTGTGGCGCGCCTCGATGCAGGCCTCGCGGGCGTTGTCGAAGTCAAGCGCCATGGCCGTGAGCAGCGCGAGATCGACCCGCGTCATCGCCGCGCTCCGGCGGTCCGACGCGACACGCTCCAGGATGTCGCGGCACACCTGAGTCGCCTCCGAGACCGGCATCGGGCCCTTCTGTGCGAGGAAGGCCAGCGCCCGCAGCGTGCTGCGCTCGAGGATCGTGTTGCCGGCACGACGCGCGTACTCGATGAGCTGGTTGGCGGCGTGCTGCGCGGCCGCCCAACGGCATGCGGCGACGTCCACGTTGAACCGCAGCTGCCAGGCACGACTGAGTGCGTCGGGGTCCGCGGATGCGGTCAGGCGGTCCAGCGCCTCGTCGACCTGGCTGGCGACCTGCTCGGCGTCGGTCGTGTGTCCCGTCAGGTACTCCAGCCGTGACCTCGCCATGGTCGCCGCCTCGACCGCCGCGCCGTTGCCCGCTTCGCGCGCGGCCTTCGCGGAGTCGTCGAACGCGGTCATCGCCCGGTCGAACCACCCGGCCTCGTCGAGCGCGCCGCCGGCGAGCAACAGGATCCGCGGCCTCGCGGCGTGCCCGTCCGGGAGCAGATCGGCCGCACGCAGCAGCAACGCGGCCGCCGCGGGCATGTCACCGCGCGCCAGCGCGCGCTCGCCGGCGTCGCCCAACCGGCCGGACGCGTCGACGCCGAGCGCCTCGACGCGCGGATCGACCCGGCCCAGCTCGCGCCAGTAGTGGTACGCCTGTTCCAGGTGGTAGCCCAGGATCTCCTGGAGCTCGGTCGCGCGGTCGCGGGTCTCCTCGCGCGCGTCGAGCCAGCGCACGAAGCGCTCGTGGAGGATCGCCCTCGACTCCTTGAGCAGCGTGTTGTACGTCGCGTCGCGGATCAGCTGATGCTGGAACCGGAACGCGGCGTCGAACTCGTCGACCAACTCCACGAGCTCACGGTCCGTCAGCCGTGCCAGCTGATCGGGGACGAACGGCCGCACGTCGCGCTCGACGAGCGCGACGACGGCTTCCTGCCGGAACTCGTTGCCGATCACCGACGATGGCTCGATGACGTGGCGCTCGCGCTCCGGCAGACGGTCCAGCCGGGCCGCCAGCAGCGCCTCGATGCTGGCCGGCACCTCGAGCGTCGACAGATCACCGCCGGCACGCCACCGCCCATCGACGTACTGCAGACGACCGTCGTCGATCAACATCGACAGGAACTGCTCGAGGAACAGCGGGTTGCCGCCCGCCGCGCCCGCGATCAGCTCGACGACCTCGTGATCGATCTGCGCCTCTCCGAGGAGCAGCAGCAGGAAGCGCTCGCAGAGCTCGGCGCTGAACGGCGCGAGGACCACAGACGGCGCGTCGCCGATGAACTCGCGGTGCTGTTCGAGGGCGAGGGGTCGTGCCGAGGACAGCAGCATCACGGGGCCGCGAACTGTTGATGCGAGGCGATCGACGATCTCGATGAACGTCGGTTCCGCCCAGTGGATGTCGTCGAGGACCAGCACGACCGGTCCCCTGCTGCTGTGGCGCTCGACGAGCGCACGCATCGCCCAGCCCAGCTCCGCCACCGCATAGGGGGTGTCGGTCAGTCCGGCGATGGACTCGACACGCGCGAGGACCTCCGGATCGTCGCCCACCAGCTCGGCCAGCCGCCGGCGAGCCACGTCGGCCGCGTCGTCGTCGGTGATGCCGGTGGCGGCGTGCACCATCTCCAGGAACGCCCAGAACGTGATGCCCTCGCCGTAGGCGAGGCAGCGACCCGAGAGCACCCGCGCCGTACGTTCCGCCTCGGTCAGGAACTCGTGGATCAGCCGGCTCTTGCCGACGCCCGCCTCGCCGATGACGGTCACCCGTCGAGCCTGCTGCCCGCGGATCGTGGCTCGTAGCAGGCGTCGCAACGCGGCGAGGTCGTCGTCGCGCCCGACCAGCGGAAGCGTGTGCGCACGGCCGATGCGACCACTGTCGACCTCGACGAGCCGGTGGGCGCGCACCGGCTCGCTCTTGCCCTTCAGCTCCAGCGCCGGCATCGGCTCGGTCACGGCACTGTCGCGGACGAGGCGCCGTGTCAGCGGGCCGATGACGACGTCGCCGGCTGCGGCCGCCTGTTCCAGTCGGGCGGCGACGTTGACCGCGTCGCCGGTGACGAGGCGCTGCGCCTCGATCGCATCACCGGCGACCACCGTGCCGGTGTTGACGCCGATGGGCTGGACGAGCGTCACGCCGAACCGGTCGCCGAGCTCCACGTTCAGATCGACGAGCGCGGCCTGCATGTCACGCGCCGCGCGCACCGCCCGCTGCGCGTCGTCCTCGTGGCGCACCGGTAGCCCGAACACCGCCATCATGGCATCGCCGATGAACTTCTCGACCGTGGCGCCGTGGCGTTCGAGGATCGGACGCATGACGGTGTCGTACCGGGCCATCGTGACCCGCACCGTCTCCGCGGACGGTGGACCGTCGTCGCTCTCCAGCCGCGGGTCGGCGAACAGGATGGTCACCATCCGGCGGGACTCACGCACGACGTCGCTCGCCGCGAGGGTGGCACCGCACATCTCGCACCAGCGCGCATCGTGATCGTTGGCGGACCCGCACACGTCACACAGTCGCGCAGGGCCGGCGGGGCGTTCTGGACCGACGTCCTCACGCGGCGCGGTGACGCTGACGACCTGCCAGGCGTCCACCGTTGCGTGCCCTCCGCGCCCCGACACGGGCCCCATCTGTGCGGTCGTCACGGCGGCACCGGTGAGGTGGCGCGTCGTGTCGTCGATCAGCACCTCCATGACGGGTGCGGCGGCTTCGAGCACCTCGGCCCTCGCCAGCACCTCGCCGGCGAGGACGTCGTGATCGGCGTGCCAGTCGTCGAGCGACACCTCGGGAAGCCCGCCCGACGCGACGCCGGTGCGATTGGCCAGACGCACGCCCCACGTCGCGTCGAACCGGTCGTTGAGCCACGTCAGCGCCGCCTGCGCCTCGGTGGCCGCGCGTACGGCACGCCGAGCCGCTCGGCCGGGGTCGTCCGCACCATCGAAGACCGTGACGAGCGCATCACCGATGATCTTGGCGATCACACCGCCGTGGGACTCGTAGACGATGCCCATCTCATCGAAGTAGCGGCGCAGCACCGCACGCAGCGTCTCCGAGTCGAGGCGCTCGGCCAGGGCCGTCGAGCCCTTCAGGTCACAGACGACGATCGTGACCCGCCGACCACTGTCCACGCGGCGACGTCTCCTTCGGCCCTAGTGACGCATCCAGGGATCGCGGTTGTCGGTCGCGATCTCGATCGTGACCGTCGACGTGGGGTTGTCGAACGACCGGTGGCGCACGCACGGCCGTACCGGTGCCCGGTTCGAGCAGTCGGGGAGTTCACCGACGTTGAGGTCCACCACGCTGCCGTCGGGCTTGGTGACACCCCGCACCGTCGACTGCTCGCCGTTGTCCGTCTTGAACGGATAGGGCGCGGCCCAGCAGATCTCGTACGCGTTGGCCGGGTGCTGCGCGTTCATGACCTCGTACACGACGGTGCCAAGGCGCTCGCTGAACACACCCGACAGGAAGAACTGCCCGGCCAGTGAGCTCGCGGATGAGTTCTCGCACGTGAACCCCGGAGCGTCGAACGCGCCCAGGCTGGCCGCCAGGGTCTGCTGTGTCGCACCCGCGCCGAACGTGACGGAGATCACCTGGTTCTGCCGCCTCGCCACGGCCGCTTCCGCGCACGGCTGGTTGGGCGGGCAGTCCACGGCATCATCCACGATGTCGAACGCGGTGCTGGTGACGGTCGCGTCGGTACCGCCGCCATCGAAGTCGGCGGAGGCGACGAACGCATAATCGAACGCGCTGGGTGCGAGGGTCGGGCCCGGCTCGAAGCTGGCGAATCCGGCCACGGCCTCGACCGAGGTGGTGCCGCCCAGCACGATGTCGTCGGCGGGCACGTCCGGGTTCTGCGCCGTCAGGTCGACGGTCGCCGTCGAGTGGGTCGCTCGCTCCCGGTCCGCGGACGCGTCGAGGATGTCAACGGTGATCGGATCGCCCTGGTCGTCATACGGGGCGCTGGTGATGGTCATCTCGCGCTCGGCGTCGGCAGGCTGGTCGACGAACTCCAACGAGCACGTGCCGTCGATCGATGCAGTGAGACCAGGGTTCTCCCAGAAGAAGTCGTTGCCCGTGCCGAGATAGGTGTTGCTCTGCTTCGCCGTGGCCTCGAACTCCTCGGAGTCCCCCTCCGTGCACCGCTGGACGTCGACCGTGACCAGGAACGTGAAGCTCTCATCCGGATCAACCGGCGCGAGTCCCAGCCCGCGCAGTTCGATGGTCTGCGGGTCCGACGCGGAGATCTCAACCGACGGATCCCCTTCCTCGTCGGTGACGCCGAGAAGGTCGAATGGGCTCGGCGCCGTCACATTCGCCGACCCCAGGCTCTGGTTCGTCGACGTGTTGGTGATCGTGATCTCCAGCGTCGCGTTGGCATCACCCGCAGGGACCCCGGAGACATCCAGCCGGAACGTCTTGTTCTCCGCCACCTGCCCCTGCACCGGTGTCATCGTCACCGCGAGTAGTGCCGCGACGGCGATGCTGATCATCAGCGCGGTGTGCATCCTGCTGCGTACGGCCATGGTCGTACCCCTCAGTGTCTCCCGCCAGGATGCCCGCCCGGATCGCCGGGCACCATCGCTGCTGAGCGTAGTGGTCGATTCGGTTCGTGGGAAGACCTCCGGCCTCTGGCAACGACCGCCTGGCGTTGCCGATGCGCTACGCTGCGACGCGCTGGCGCCAAGGCGTGCGCGACGCAGGTGTCGCGCACGGCGCGTGACCGGCGCAGGCGGGTGAGGATCCGCCCGCCCAGTGCGAAGGAGGGCCCTGACATGCTGCAGAGACGACGCGAGGAGAAGGTCGCGTGGCTACGGAGGGTTCCGCTGTTCTCGAACCTGTCCACGGGGCAACTCGAGGCCCTCACACCGCTCGTCGAGGAGGTCGAGACGACCCCCGGCCAGGTGCTCATCCACCAGGGCGAATACGGCCAGGAACTGGTGATCATCGTCGAGGGCGCGGTCGAGGCCGCGCGTGACGGCGAGCACCTGCGCGACCTCGGTCCGGGCGACGTGGTCGGCGAGATCGCGCTGCTCGACGGCGGCCTCCGCACCGCAACCATCACTGTCCGTGAGCCGACGACGGTCTTGATCATCAGCAAGCGAGCGTTCGACACGGTCCTGGACCAGGTACCGGGGCTGCCGCACGAACTGCTGCGCGCCATGGCCAGGCGACTGCGCGACGCCACCGAGGGCACCACGGCCTGACCCACGCCGATGCCCCCGACACCGCCCGACGCCACGTCGTAGGCGCACCTGGCGCACGGACGGCGTCAGGCACGCGACCCGCCGCCGTCAGCGAAGCCACCGACGCGCCGGCCGTCAACGCATGCGCGTCAGCCCAGTCGGACCGCCGTCCCCGACGCGCTGACCATGAGCATGTTGGCGCCGACCGTCTCGTAATCGATGTCGACGCCAAGGACCGCTTCGGCGCCGAGATCGGCCGCCTGGCGTTCCATCTCGTCGATCACCGACGCCACGCCCGAGCTCAGCTCGTTCTCGTATGACTTCGAGCGGCCACCGAAGATGTTGCGGACGCCCGCCGCGACGTCCTTGAACGCATTGACGCCCATCACGGACTGGGCACACACCACGCCGAGGTACTCCGTGACCTCGCGGCCGGACACCGATGGCGTCGTCGTCACGATCACAGCGTCTCCCATCGATCGATTCCCGGGCGTCGCCCCTCCGGCGCCGCAACGTGCGGCGGGACGTGACACCGTCACGCGCCGCTTCGGGCCACTGTGCGCAGATCCTCTCGTGGTCGTCAACGGTGCTGCATGGCGTGACACCCCCCCGGACGCTGGTTGTTGGATGTTGTTGCGTGCGCTACGCGCCGATGGAGGGCGAGCGCTACCACATGACCGCGGAGTCGATGCTGCCCCACGTCGACGAGAACACGATCGGCGTCGTGGCGATCCTCGGCTCCACGATCGGCAGCTACGAACCCGTCGCGGAGATCGTCCGCGCCGCCCGCGCCACCCGGCGAGCGCGGGCTCAGGCAGCGGGTTCAGCGCGCGGGGCGGCGCAGCGTGCGAGCTCACCCGCGACCTCCATCAGGCCGACGAGCATCAGCAGGGGCCCGCGCCCTTGGCTGACCCGGCGGCCGGGCGTAGCCTGGCGCCGAGCCCTCTGCCCGAGAGGACGACGCATGGCGTTCGAGCCGTCATCGAGTTTGGTGAGCATCGCCGGGCTCGACGCCGACAAGGAGGGTCTCATCAGGATCACCTTCGGACCGGAAACGCCCCCGACCGCCCAGGCGGCCCGATGACGCGGAGTGAACCGGTGGACGACCGGGACGTCCGGCGGCCTGCGACGCCAGCCGTGCCCGCCGACGATGTGCCGCCCCCCGTGTCGCAGATCATGCGGGTGGAGATCGGTGGACGCACGGTGTGGCAGGTGATCGGCGCGATCCTGCTGACGCTGGTGCTGGTGCGGGCGGCGAGCGCCGCAAGTGGACTGTTGACGATGGTCGGGTTGTCGTTCTTCTTCAGCCTGGCGTTGGATCCCGCGGTGCGGCGGCTGGTGGCGCGATTCGGATGGCGGCGCGGTGCGGCAGTGGGCGTGATCTACCTGGCGGGCGTCGCGTTCGTCGCGTTCATGGTGTACGTCCTGGTTCCCGCGATCGGGGAGCTCGCGAACCGCATCGCCGCGAACGGCGACGAGTGGATCGCACAGCTCAACGCGTTCGCCCAGGAGAACTTCGGGTTCCCGATCGACGAGGCCATCGGCGAACAGGTCGTGGGCGCCGGCGAGGAGACCGACCAGTTCGCGGCGGAAGCGTTCGGGCGCCTGGCGGGGATCGCCTCGAGCGGGATCACCCTGGTGTTCAACCTCGCGACGATCGCGATGTTCACGTTCTACTTCACTGCCAACGCGCGTGGCGTCCAGCGGGCCGTCCTGCGGTTGTTCTCCCCGAGGGCACAGCGGCGGATCGGGTGGACCTGGGACACGGCGATCGAACAGACCGGCGGCTACTTCTACTCGCGGGTCATCCTGATGGGGATCAACGGCGTCGGGTTCCTGCTGACGATGGTCATCGTGGGCATGCCCGTGTCGTTGGCGTTGCCCCTGGCCGTGTTCGCTGGATTCGTTTCGGTGTTCATCCCTGCGATCGGGACCTACCTCGGGTCAGCCATCCCCATCCTGCTCACGCTGGCGGTGCAGGGCCTGGTCGCGGCGTTGGCCGTGCTCGGTTACGCATTGGTGTACCAGCAGTTGGAGAACTACTGGCTGAGCCCACGCATCAGTGCGGGGACCATGTCACTCAACGGCGGGGTCGCGTTCGGCGCGGCGCTGGCGGGCGGCGCGATCGCCGGCCCGATCGGCGCCTTCGTGGCGCTTCCGGTCGCCGCGTTGATCTCCGCGGTGATCTCCAACTACGCCGCGAGCTACGAAGTCGTCTACCACTCCCCCCGCGACGACGTCGGCGACGCGAGCGGTGGACAGGCCCCGGTCGCGCAGTCGACCGCACCTGACGAATGATCGCAGGGGCACAGCCGACCGACACAGGAGAGAAACATGCCCGATGCTGACGTCCACGGCCCGATCGACTTCGTACTCATAGAGTTCCCGGGTGACCGGCTCACCGGCGCGGCCGCGGGCGGCGATACTGGATCTCGTCGAGCAGGGCATCGTGGCGCTCTACGACCTGTTGGTGGTCCGCAAGGAGGACGACGGCACCTTCACCGGCATCGATGTCAGTGAGCTGTCGGCTGACGCGCTGGGTGGGTTCACCGCCTTCAGCGGCGCCCGCTCAGGACTGCTCGGAGACGACGACCTCGCACAGGCGGCCGACGCGATGACGCCGGGCACGGTCGCCGCACTGCTCGTGTACGAGAACGCGTGGGCCAGGCCGTTCGTCGCTGCGGCCCGCAAGGCGGGTGGTCAACTGGTGGCGAGCGCGCGGATCCCCGCGCCGGACGTCATGGATGCGCTCGATGCGCTCGAAGCGGACGAATGAGGAGGATCATCGTGCCTGGACTTCTTCGAGGCATGGCCCGCACGGCGGTGGTGGCCGGGACTGCGACAGCGGTCAGCGGTCGTGTCGCACGACGACAGGCGGAGCGGTTCGCCGCCCAGAAGGCGCGCATCCTCGGAGGCTGAGCCCGGCGGTCGCTGCCCGCCGTCGCGCGGCCGCACTCCTCTGACGACCACGACCGGCGGGGCGGGATCTGATGGTTCCGCCGTTACGCTGGCGGCATGCGACCGGATGCGGCGGTGCCGTCGAGGGACATCTGGCCAGACGACGTCGTCAACCGACTCCGGGCGTCAGGCTGTGTGCACGCCGAAGATGAGGCACGCCTGTTGCGCGACACGGCGACGACACCGGTGGAGCTCGCGACGATGGTCGATCGTCGGGTGGACGGCCTGCCGCTGGAGCACGTCCTCGGTTGGGCCGAGTTCTACGGACTGCGCATCGAGGTCGATCCCGGCGTGTTCGTCCCACGGCGCCGGACCGAGCTCATGGTGCACGTGGCGGGCGAGTTGACGAACCAGTCCGCCGTCGTGGTCGACCTGTGCTGTGGCACCGGTGCCATCGGCGCCGCCGTCGCGGCGATCATCGGGGCCGTTGAGCTGCACGCGGTCGACATCGCCCCCGTCGCGTGCGCGGGCGCACGCCGCAACGTCGCGCCCGCCGGTGGTCGGGTGTACGTCGGCGACCTGTACGCGCCGCTGCCCCGACCGCTCCGGGGCCGGGTGGACCTGCTCGTGGTCAACGCCCCCTACGTCCCGACCGAAGAGCTGCGGTTGCTGCCACGGGAGGCGCGACTGCACGAGGCGCGCGTGGCTCTGGACGGCGGCCGGGACGGACTGGACATCCAGCGGCGGGTCGTCGCTGACGCGCCGATGTGGCTCGCACCCGGCGGGCACGTGCTGATCGAGGCCAGCAGGCGCCAGTCGCAGGCGACGACAGGCATGCTCCGCCGGGCCGGCATGAGCGCGGTGCCACGCCGTTCCGCCGAACTGGAGTCGACCGTTGTCGTGGGGTCCCACCGCCCACTGGGTGTACCGGCGACCGCGCGGACCTGACCACGGTTGCCATCCGGGCGATCCCGTTCTCCTCGGCTCCGTCGAGCGGCCGTAGGACGCCATGCGCCGGTTACACTGCCCGGCAGGAAGTTGGCCGGGCGACGATGCCCCGCCGCGCACCGACCACGAACCGGCGCGGCTCGTCACGCCGGATCGCCGTGCGGAACGGCGGGCAGGCCGCCGCGGGTGCGAGGGCGGCGCGGGCTCTTCAGGTCAGAAGATGACCACGGTGAGGTGGTACGGGCCGACCTGCGGGCTCGGACACGCCGCGCAGTGGAGTGGCCCACCCGGTGATCGGTTCGCCGGCGTTGAGCGGCTACGGTGCCTCCCGTGGTGTGCCGCCTCCATCGCGTCGGTCGCTGCGCTGTGGACCTCCGACATGTGATGGCGCACGATGAGTCGAGCGACCGCGTCGGCCCTGCCGGGCGGGTACGTGGGGTTGGATGACGCACGGCGCCTCCGCCAGGAGGTCGACCGGGTGCGCACGGGCCTCGCCGAGCTCGGCGTCGGTGCGAGCGACGTCCCGCCCGAGCGCCGATGAGCGCGGTCTGCAGACGCGACACCTCTCGCTGGAACGCGGACGCTCCGATCGGTGCTCGGTCGACTCCACCCTGTGCTCCGTCACGCGGTGGGGTCAGGGACCTCCGACAGGCCGGATCGAGTCGATCGGCCCCGCGCGTCGACAGCAGCCGCCGCGACGCTGGACGGCGGGCGGGTGTGATCGCTCGTTCCCTGGGTGACAGGAGGCACAGATGCGCTTCGTCAACCGTCAGGACGCAGGGCGCCGACTGGCGTACCACTTGACAATGGAGCGGCTCGACGACGTCATCGTGATCGGCCTGCCCCGCGGCGGCATGCCTGTGGCGACCGAGGTCGCGACACGGTTGGGTGCGCCGCTGGACGTCGTCGTCGCACGAAGACTCGCCTACCCGAAGGATCCCACACTCGGCATGGGAGCGATCGCGGAGGGTGGCATGCGCCTCATCGACGGGGACCTGGTCGCCCGCCTCGACATCACACCGGCCCAACTCGAGGGCGTCGTGGCCGACGAGGAGACGGAGTTGCACCGCCGAGTCCGTCTCTATCGCGGGACGAAGCCACCGCTGTCGGTCGACGGCCGCACGACGATCCTGGTCGATGACGGCGTCGCGACCGGGCGAATCGCGCACGCGGGGATCGAGGTGCTGCGGCGTCGCGGCGCCGCACACGTGGTGCTGGCCGTGCCGGTCGGGCCCGCCGAAACCGTGCGCAGGCTCGGTGGCGACGCCGACGACGTCGTGTGCCTGCACACACCGCGGTCGTTCACCTCGATCCGCCAGTGGTACACCCACTTCCCGGCGGTGCACGACGACGAGGTGGCGACGCTGCTCGCGACGCACGGGACCGTCGCCGGCACCGGCTGAGCGTGCGTCGCCGATCGGCCAGCGGTCGACCAGCCTTCCCCGCGACCTAGCCGAGCGGACGGCGCAACCAGGGACTTCCGGCCTGGGTCGATCCACCCGCACCGGGTCTACTCGGCAGTGGTCGACGAGGGAACGGCCACATGGGTCGTGCACGGGTCATCGTGATCGGCGCGGGATCGACAGGCGCCGCGACGGCGCACGACCTCGCGCTGCGCGGACTCGACGTCATCGTGGTCGAACGCGGCGAGGTCGCGTCGGGCACGACCGGACGCAACCACTGTCTGCTGCACTCCGGTGGCCGCTACTGCGTCACCGACGAGGAGGCCGGCATCGAGTGCATCGACGAGAACCTGACCCTACGTCGGATCATGCCGGACCTGTTGGAGCTCAACGACGGGCTGTTCGTCGCGACGAACGAGGACGACCTGGCGTACCGCGACACGTTCCTGGAGGCGTGCGCGCGGTCCCACATCCCGGCCCGTGAGCTGACGCCGGCACGCGCACGGCGCATCGAGCCGTTCCTGACCCCCGACGTGCTCACTGCCGTCCAAGTGCCCGACGGTGTCTTCGAGCCCTACCGCCTCTGCCTGGCGTTCCTTGCGACCGCGCAGGCCAGCGGCGCCGAGGTCCGGACGTTCACCGAGGTCGTCGACCTCGCCAGCGACAACGGCGTCGTCAGCGGCGTGACGGTCGTCGACAGGCTCACGGGCGACGTCGACACCATCCGAGCGGACCTCGTGGTCAACGCGGGTGGACCGTGGGCGGAGCGCCTCGCGTCGATGGCCGAGGTCGACGTGCCGGTCAGTCCGACGCCCGGCGTGATGGTGACGGTGGACCGCCGGCTCAACAACATGGTCATCAACCGCCTCAACACACCGTCCGACGGTGACATCGTGGTGCCGCAACGCACCACATCGATCATCGGAACGACGTCGTGGACCGTCGACGACCCCGACCACATCCCGATCCCGGGTGACCACGTGACGCGGATGCGCGAGCGCGGCCGCGACCTGCTCCCACGGATCGCCGATGCGCGGGTCCGCGGCGTCATGGCCGTGGCCCGCCCGCTGATCAGCAAGCCGGGGGTCGACGCCCGGTTGGTCAGCCGCACGTTCGAGTGCTTCGACCACGAGGCGGACGGCATGGACGGCTTCGTCACGATCTCCGGCGGCAAGACGACCACCGCGCGGGCCATGGCCGAGAAGGTCTCCGACATCGTGTGCGGCAAGCTCGGCCTCGCCGCGCCCTGTCGGACCGCCGAGGTGCCCCTGACGTCATACCGGCGCTTCCATGCGAGGACGACATGACCGTCGCCGCAACCCTCGAGATCCTCCGCTGCAGCCCGGGCGGTGCCGATCGTCGGCTCGAACGCTTCGACGTCACCGTCCATGACGGCGCGACCGTGCTCGACGCGATCGAGGCGGTGTGGGCACACCACGACCGCACGCTGACGTTCCGCCACGCGTGCCACCATGCCTCGTGCGGATCCTGTGGCGTCCGCGTGAACGGTGTCGAGGTCCTGCCCTGCGTCACCGATCTCGACGATGCGATGCGCGAGCGCACACCCGTGCGTGTCGAACCATTGCGCAACCTCCCACTCGCCGGCGACCTGGTGGTCGACGTCGCCGCGTTCTTCGAGCGCATGCAGGCCTCGGACATGACGATCACGCGCACCGCCGAGGACGGGCTGCCGACACCGGCGCAGCGCGAGGTGCTGGACACCGCGGCCGTCGAGGTCGCCGACGGACTGACACGGTTCAACCGATTCGAGAACTGCATCGAATGCGGGATCTGCATCAGCGCGTGTCCGACGATGGCCACCGATGACCGGTTCCGGGGCCCCGCGATGCTGGCGGCCCTCGGTCGCGCGCAGGAGGAGTCGAGTGACCCGGGCCAACGCGACCACCTGCTGGACCTGGCTGACGGTGAGCACGGGGTGTGGCGTTGCCACGGCGCCTGGGAGTGCACCGCACGCTGCCCCCAGCAGGTCGATCCTGCGGAGTCGATCATGCAGCAGCGTCGCGACCTGCTGCGGCGCCGGCTACGCCGACGCGGGCGGTGAGGATGATGTCAGCCGGCGCACCATCGGGTCGCACACGGGCCGGTTCAGCCGCGCGGTGGCTGGACGTCCGTCACCGCGGGACGGGCACGTGGGCGTACGTGGCGAACCGCGTGACCGGCCTCGGCCTGGTCGCCTACCTGTACGTCCACCTCGCCGTGCTGAGCCTGCTCGCGCGGGGCGCCGGTTCGTACGACCGCTTCGTCGACGTCATGCGGTCACCACTGTTCCTGGCACTCGACCTCGTGCTGATCGCCGGCTGGCTGGTCCACGCGCTCAACGGTCTGCGCCTGACCATCGTCGGCCTCGGGTTCGGCGTGCGGGCGCAGCGCGCGATGCTGCTCGCCGTCGGGATCGGCACCGTCGTTGCGGTCGTGGTGGCCGGCGCGCTGCTGTTCGGAGGGTGACGTGAGGACCGACACCGCTCGACGTGTGACCGACCCGGGGTTCGCCGCCGGGGAGCGGCCCAGCTGGGCATGGGTGTGGCAGGCTGGGACGGGCGTCGCCCTGCTGGTTCTGCTGACGGTGCACATGGTCGCCCACCACTTCGTCGTCGAGGACGGGCTGCGCTCGTACGCCGAAGTCGTCGAGTACCTGCGGTCACCGGTGATCCTGGTCACCGAGCACCTGTTCCTGGCCACGGTCACCCTGCACGCCATGCTCGGCGTGCGGGCGGTGATCCTCGACCTGGGCCTGTCCCCACGTGGCGAGCGGCGGACGACCCGCTGGCTGGCGGCTCTCGGCGTCGCCACCGTCGGGTACGGCGTGTGGCTGCTGTGGGCCGTAGCGCTGTGAGGCGCGACGCGGCACAGGCGTCACACCTTCACGGCGACGACGCGGGCCACGCGCGACCCACAGCCCGTGACGTCGGTGTCGACACGACGCCCGCCGGACCACGCGCGCCGGGACGTTGGGCTCTGCTCGGCGACGTCGGACCATGTGAGAATGCCGGTTGGACGTCACCTGCTCGGAGGACGCGATGGACACCATCAAGCACTGGACCGTCGACATACACCTCACCGAGCACGACGCCGAAGGTGTGGTCCGCACACACGCGGAGGCTCGACTGCGGGCTCGGGACGACATGGATCTGCGGGGCCGTGGTGAGGCGCGCAAGCACCCGGACGACCCCGATGTGCCCGAGATCGGCGACGAACTGGCCGCCTCCCGCGCGTTGTCGGCGCTCGCCCACGCGCTGCTCGAGGCCGCCGCCGACGACATCGAGCGGGCCACCGGTGAACCCGTGAGGCGGCTCGACGCCTGACTCGCCAGACGGTGTGCCCGATGCTCAGGCGATCGTCGTGGTCCAGCAGCTGCGCCATGGGCGATCAACAGCCCACCAGCCAGGAGCCGGATCGACGCCCACGACGTGTGCCCACCACTCGCCGAGCACGCACCGGGCACGAACTGGTCGGCCACGGGAACACCAGCACCTCGACGTCGCCGCCGAGCACGGTCACACCTCCCACCGCCCGCAGGCCGGCGGTCTTGACAATCGATCCCGCGGGTGACAAGTATCCGGGGCGTGTGAGCGTCGTCACCCCGCGAAGGTCGTGATCAGCTCTTCCATCCCTTGAGCGGTGCGCACCCGGACCGCCGCTTCCTCGAAAGGACAGGCACATGGGTCGATGGTCACGTCGTCTGACCGCCGTCATGGTGGTCGCACTCGTGCTAGGGATGCTCGTCGCCTCGGGACCGGTCGCCGCGGACCCCGGAGGCCCGTGGTGGGACGTGGAGCCCGAAGAGGAGAACCCCTCGCCGTTCTACGACTCGATCCTCTACTCCGAGATCGGACCGAAGCTGCGGGAGATCGAGACGTCGAGCAACCGCGTCCACGTCGAGGTGGCCGGTCAGTCCGCCGGCGGACGTGACCTGTACCTGGCGGTGGTGTCGGCACCCGAGGCGATGGGCCGCCTTGGCCGGTACAAGGCGATCAGCAACATGATGCTGAAGGACCCCGAGCGGGCCCAGCAGATGATCGCCGAACTCGGTGACTACAAGGTCCCGCTCTTCATCAACGGCAGCATCCACGGTAACGAGTACCCGGGCACCGATGCCGCGATCCGCCTGATCGAGACGCTGGCGTACGGCGATTCGCCGGAGGTCCAGGCGGTCCTCGACAACGTCATCCTGATCGTCAACGTGGTGCAGAACCCGGACGGTCGGGTGCTCGGCATCCGCCAGAACGTCAACGGCTTCGACCTCAACCGTGACTTCCTGTCGCAGACCCAGCCCGAGGCACGCGCCACGGTCGAGATCCTGACCGAGTGGAACCCGCTGATCACGCTCGACCTCCACGGGTTCGTCAACCCGATGCTGATCGAGCCGACCACGCCGCCGCACAACACCAACTACGAGTATGACCTGTACCTGCGGTGGGCGTTGCACCAGGCGTACGCCATGGAGGACTCGCTGTTCGACCGGCTCGGCCTGCCGGCGCAGATCCCATACCGCGACTTTGCCGACGGCTGGGACGACTGGGGTGGCCAGTACGTGCCGATGTACGCGATGTACCACGGGTCGTACGGGCACACGCTCGAAACGCCGAGCCGCGCCGAGCTGGGCGTCGACGCTCACGAGGCGGCCGTCTGGGGCGCGCTGAACTTCGTCGTCGAGAACAAGGATGCGATGCTGCACGACCAGGTCGAGATCTTCCGTCGTGGTGCGCTCGACCTGCCCCAGATGCCGATCCCCGACGAGCTTCTCGACGAGACCCAGTTCAACCAGTACAACGAGCTGGTCGTCCAGGAGTTTCCGACCGCGCACGTCATCCCTGTCGACGAGCCACTGCAGCAGAGCCCGCTGCAGGCCCAGCGCCTGGTCGACTTCCTGTTGTTCAACGACGTCGAGGTCGAGGCTGCCTCCCAGCCGTTCACCGTCGACGGGACGACCTACCCCGCCGGCACGTACGTGGTGTGGATGGACCAGGCGAAGCGCAGCCTGGCCAACACGTTCCTCGAGGACGGCAAGAACCTGTCCGACGTGGTCGGCATCACGTTCTACTCACCGCCGGCCGTGTGGAGCCATCCGCTGCTGTGGGGCGCCACCCGGACAGTCGTCGACAGCGACCTTGACGTCGCCACCCGCCCGGTCACCAAGGCGACCGCGGTCCACGGCGAGGTCTCCGGCAACCGCGCCACCGCCTACGCGTTCGAGCCGACCAGCCTGCAGGCGTTCCGCGCAGCCAACGAGCTGATCGCGGACGGTGTCGCAGTGCGCCGGGCGGCCGAGGTCTTCACGGACGGCGGCCACACGTTCGAGCCGGGCAGCTTCATCGTCCCGGGTGACCGTTCGCTGGTGAACGCGTTGGCCAGTCAGGACGGCCTGGATGTGTACGCGCTGGGGTCCGTGCCCGACAGCGTCGCCATGGAGGCCCAGAAGATCGCCGTGTTCGCCGACGAGGGCACACGCCACGCGCTCGACCAGCTGGGTTTCGAGTACGACACCGTCGGCACGGGAGACGTCAACAGCGGCGTGGTCGAGGACTACGACGTGTTCGTCAACTACAGCCGGTCGTGGGGCGGCCTGCAGCAGTCCGGCCGGGACTCGCTGGCCGCCTTCTTCGCCGCGGGTGGCGACTACGTGGGCCTGCGTAGCACCGGGATCGGCCTCGCGTTGGATGCGGGGATCCTCGATGCGGAGTTCGACAACGGCGACGGCAACGCCATCGTCGAGGTGGACTACACCGATAATGGTGCCGCCGGCGGGTACCCGGACGACGACGTGGCGTTCGTGTTCACTCCGGCGTGGTTCACCAGCCTCGGCCCCGACGTCGACGTGGCGGCCACGCTGGGCGCCGACGACTTCCTGATCTCGGGTTACTGGCCCGGCTGGGAGGTCAGCGGTGCGGCAGGCCGGCCGATCGTGGTCAGCGGCGACGCGGGTGACGCCGACGTCACGCTGATCGGTCTTGACGCGACGTTCCGCGGCCATCCGGAGAACGCCTTCCGTCTGCTCGGCAACGGCATCTTCGAGGGCCTCGACTGATCGACCCCGTCGCGGCCGGCGTCGTCCTCGACGGCGCCGGTCGTGGCATCTGCGCACGCCATCGGCCGAAGATGACAGCGACGAGCCCCAGCCGCCGCGCGGTACTGATCGACGTCGGTGGGGTCCTCATGCCGGACGATCTGACCGCTGCCGCGACATTCTGGGGCGGCCGCCTCGGAATACCTCCGCACGCCTTCCTCGCGGCGGTGTTCGCCGGCAGCGACGACCACGTTCTCATCGGCCGCACCAGCGAAGTGGCCTGGTGGCGCATCATCGCCGACCGGCTGCATGTCGGTGAGGACGTGGTTGCCGCGATCCGACACGACCTGACCGTCCGCCAGACATGGGACACCGATCTGCTGACCGGGCTGCGCCGCGTGCGTGACAGAGCGACGATCGCCATCGTCAGCAACGCATGGCCCGACATGCGAGAGAGCATCGCCGACGCCGGGTGGGATTTCGCTGACGCCATCATCCTGTCCTGCGACGTCGGATACGCCAAACCTGACGTCCGCATCTACGAGACCGCTCTGCATCGCATCGGTGTGGACGCCGGTGACGCCCTGTTCATCGACGACACACCTGGTCACGTCGAGACGGCACGTTCCCTGGGCATGACCGGACACATCCACACCCATACCGGTGAGACCCTCGATCGGATCGAGCACTTCGTCCAGTCACAGGGCCCGGGCGGGCCACCAACCTGACCAGAGCCTCAGGCCGGCGCGCTCCGATCCTCAACGCCGGGCGGTCCGTCCGTAGCGGTGCCCTACGTGGCGTTGTCGCCCACACCTCACCCTACCGACGGCGTCGCGGGAGGCCAGCCCCGGGCACCGACCCCAGCCGCCGGCATCTTCGGCGTGACGACCCGGCAGGGCCCTCAACCGGCACGGGAAGGTCAATGACGTAGGCCGAACGGCCCACACGCCGGGGGACCTCCGCTGTTGGGCGTGGCCACGCCGTCGGCGCAGACTTCGAGGCAACCCATTGCACGAGGACTTCGCGGGAGGCACGATGCGCCGACAACTTCTGATCGTCATCGCGGTGTTCACCGTCGCCTTGGCCGCATGCGGGGGGGACGCCGCCGAGACGGCGACGGAGACCGCGGACGGCGGTTCGGCGGCCGCGCAGGACTCCGAGGAGCCCGAGGTCCAGTTCGCCACCTTGGAGGAGGGCACGTTGACGGTGGGATCCGACATCCCGTTCCCGCCGTTCGAGTACGAGGAGGCGGGTGCGCTGACCGGCTTCGACGTCGACCTCATGGAGGAGATCGGCAGCCGCCTGGGTGTCGAGGTCAAGTGGGTCGACACGTCCTTCGACACGATCTTCACCCAACTCGCGGCGGGGCAGTTCGACATGGTCGCGTCGGCGACGACGATCACCGAGGAACGCGCCGCGACCGTCAACTTCACAGAGCCGTACTACCGGGCGCAGCAGGCACTCACGGTCAACAGCGAGCAGTCGCCGGACATTGCCTCGGTCGACGACCTCGGGCAGGGCGACTCCGTGGCGGTGCAGACGGGCACGACGGGTGAGAGCTGGGCCAACGAGAACCTCGGTCCGCAAGGTGTCCAGGTGCGGACGTTCCCCGAGGCGGGCGACACCTTCACCGCCGTCGAGGCCGGGCAGGTCACCGGCGTGATCTTCGACGAGCCGGCTGCGGTCGACGCGGCCCAGGGCCGGGAGGCGCTGGCCGTCGTCGACACCATCGACACCGGCGAGGAGTTCGGGTTCCCGGTCAATCCGGGGAACGAGCCACTGCTCGACGCGGCGAACCAGACGCTGTCGGCGATGTTCGGGGACGGGACGTACCAGCAGATCTACGAGCAGTACTTCCCGGAGGCTCCCGCCGGCAACGTTGTCGGCGGCGAGGAGACCGAGGCCACGGCCACGGAAGGGTAGGCGCCGAGTGGCGTGGCACGCGTGCGGTGCTCCCCCAGGGCGCTGCCGGCGAGGAGGGACGCATGACCGGGACCGCTGAGACCCTCGATCCACTCGCGACCGCCCAGAAGCGACCAGAGCGGACGCTGAGTGACTGGCTCGAGGACCAGACGAGGGTGTCGCTCACGGCCGGCGTGCTCGGCGCTGCCGCACTCTGCCTCGTGGTCATCGGCACACCGATCGTGATCACCGCGTTCGGCTGGGTGCCGTCCGCCCAGCTCGCCGAGGGGATCACCAGCACGGCGCAGGGCGTGCTGTTGTGGATATCGCTCGGCCTGGGCCTCATCGGGGCCGGGCTGGGCTGGGGCACCTATGGGCGCATGCCCAACAAAGCCGCGCGCGAGACAGCGGTCGGTGGTGCGGTGCTCGGAGCGCAGGCCGTCGTGCTCGACGTGGTGTTCCTGTGGGTGCGCACCGGCGAGGTCGACCTGCTCGTCCGGCAGTACTTCGAGCTCGGCCTGCTCGCCGACCAGGGGCCACGGTTCGTCCGAGCCGCGTTGAACACTCTCGTCCTGTCCCTCGCAGGCGAGACGATCGGCATCGTGCTCGGGCTGATCCTGGCCGTCTTCGTGCTGTCCCGCCGTCCGCTGGTACGTGCCCCCGCGCGGCTGTACATCAACTTCTTCCGCGGGACGCCGCTGATCTGGCAACTCAGCTTCGGCTGGCTGGGCATCGTGCTGGCGCTCGGCCTGGGCGTGGGTGCGTACCTGGCGGCCATGGTCATCCTCGGGCTCAACGCCGGCGCATACAGCGCGGAGATCTTCCGGGCGGGCATCGAATCGATCGACCGTGGCCAGTTCGAGGCCGCCCGCTCGTTGGGGATGAGCTACGGCAGGGCGCTGCGTCACGTCATCCTGCCCCAAGGTGTGCGCCGGGTGATCCCGCCGTTGACCAACGAGTTCGTGATCCTCATCAAGGACACGTCCCTGGTGTTCATCCTCGGGCTCACGTTCTCGCAGAAGGAGTTGCTGAGCACCGCGCGTGACCTGTATGCGGCATCGTTCAACGCGACGCCCTGGCTCGCCGCCGCTGCGGGCTATCTGGTGATCACGCTGCCGATGATCCGTGTGGTCCGCATGCTCGAAGAACGGCTGAACAGCGGCCTGACCGGCCTGGTGGGCGCGCAGTGAACGGGCAGGACCGGCTCCTGCGCGTCGAGCAGGTGCACAAGTGGTTCGGCGACCTCCACGTGCTGCGGGGCATCACGGTCGACGTCAGGCCCGGGGAGGTGATCGTCCTCATCGGGCCGTCGGGGTCGGGCAAGTCCACGCTGCTGCGGACGATGAACATGCTCGAGGAGCCCACGCTGGGCAAGGTCTGGTTCGACGGCCAGGATCTCACCGACGTCCGGTCGGACCTGAACAGGGTGCGCACCCGCATGGGCATGGTCTTCCAGCACTTCAACCTCTTCCCTCACATGACCGCCCTGGCCAACGTCACATTGGCACTCGATATCGTGCTGGGACTCGACGACGACGCGGCGCGGGAGCGGGCGCTCCTGCAGCTCGATGCGGTCGGCCTGGGCGACAAGGCCGACGCGTATCCGTCGCAGCTGTCCGGCGGGCAGCAGCAGCGTGTGGCGATCGCCCGGGCGCTGGCGATGGAGCCGAAGCTCATGCTCTTCGACGAGGTCACGTCGGCGCTCGACCCCGAGCTGATCAAGGGGGTCCTCGACGTCATGGCAGGGCTGGCCTCCGAGGGGATGACCATGGTGGTCGTCACCCACGAGATGGGGTTCGCGCGGGGAGTGGGCAGCCGCATGCTCTTCATGGACCAGGGCGTCGTGCTCGAGGAGGGCGAACCAACGCGGATGTTCGCCGATCCGCAGCATCCGAGGACCAAGGAGTTCTTCTCACAGATCCTCTGA